>CAYFKX010000119.1:0-4000 GCA_964343545.1 uncultured Bifidobacteriaceae bacterium
TCAGTGCATGGCGCAGTGACCGTCACGCTGGTGGCAGATGATGCGGGGGCCGCTCCCTCAACAAGGGCTCCACTGGCGGGGTGCTTGGTAGGTCGATGTCATCCTGGGTCGAGCCAGGTGTGAGATTCAGTCCGTCCAGCGCGGCAGCCAAACGATCCCGAGCCGCACCGATCGGAGCCGAAGTGCTGACAGCAGCATCCGTAGGCGACATCGATTCCACATCTCCGGCTGACGGCGAATTCGGCTCACATTGCTCGCGCAAATCCGCAGAATCACCTTCGTCGCGGGACACGTCGTCTCGCTCGCCAAGAGTCACCTGCTGATGCTAGGCAACCAGCGGCCATTCGCGGACATGCGCCCATGACGCTGCGCGCCGCAAGGTCGGGGCAAGGTTTTGCGAGACTAGCCACATGACGTCCCTGCTGAGCCGTGAAGATGCGCTGGGTCGACGCACTCTGCTTGCCCGAGCCGAGTGGCTACCGGAGATGCACGAGCATCACACGTGGGTCGACGAGGTGAGTCGTAGCCACCGCCATCGACGAGCAGCGGGAATGAAGCACCCCGTCGAAGACTTCCTCTGGGAGTACTACCCGTTCTCCCCTGCTCGATTGCGGCGGTGGACACCTGGTGCGAGAACCGCGTTGCAGGGAGTGCTTGACGGTGACCCGCTGCCGCAGGGATTCGCCGCCGTCGATGGCGGTCACCGGTTCCAGGCTGATGCATTGCCCGCGAAGGTCCAGGAACGACTCCGCACTGACGCAGCTTGGGTGCTGGGCTTGCAGAAACAGACGCGCGAGCGCACAGCCGGATTCGGCTGCTTCGGTCTGCACGAATGGGCGATGGTGCTCGACCAAACTCCCGATCAAATTCGCCACACAACGTGGGAGCTGCGCATAAGCCCACGCCAACTCAGCGACACCATCGAGAAGCTGGGCTTGCGGTGCACGCACTTTGATGCCTGGCGCTTCTTCACTCCTAGAGCCACAGCGATGAATCCAGTGGCGCTTAGCCGCCCGAGCCAGCCGGCGATGGACCAGCCCGGCTGCCTGCATGCGAACATGGATCTTTACAAGTGGTCGATGCGGCTGCAACCACTCGTGCCCAGCTCGTTTGTGCGTGACGCATTCGACCTTGCCCGACGCATCCGCACCGTCGACATGCGCGCGTCACCATATGACTTTCGGGCACTCGGTCTGGAGCCAATCGACATCGAATCAGCCACAGGACGCGCTGAGTTCATCGAGTTGCAGCGCGCTTTCTCTGAAGAAGCACAGCAGTTGCGCGACATACTGATATCTGAGTTGATGGAAATCGTGGAGAGCTTGTGAAGAACTTCAAGTTGCGGCCGCTGACAGCGCAAGACGCCGCAGACATTTTTAACGGCCGCCGGCAGCCTTCGTGGGCCGATGATTTCCCCACTGAAGGCGACGTAGCGATTGCCGGCTTAGTCTGCCGCCGAATCGCCGCGGGTGAAGAATTCAAAGAGGCAACCGCCGAGCGGCCGTGGTCTATCTACCTAATGTGCATCGACGGCCTCGTCATCGGTGGTGCCGGGTTCAAGCATGCGCCAGATGCAGATGGAAATGTCGAGATCGGCTACGGCGTAACCGAATCTCATCAGGGTCGCGGCATCGCGACTGCTGCTGTCAGTGAGTTAGTGTCGTACGCGCACAATCACAACGTCACCGTTGTCGCTGAGACAGAAGAGTGGAACATCGCCAGCATCAAGGTCCTGCAACGGGTCGGGTTCGAATCGTGGCCTCGAACGGATGAGGCACACTTGTGGTGGCGCCTGCCTGCGCCGGGCCATGTGGGCGTCAAGAACTCCTAGCCCGCACGTGCCGCCCATAGCGACGTCACTTCCGCATCAGTCAGGGTGCGATTCCACACTGAAACTTCATCCACCGAACCGCTGAACGTCCCGGTCGGGATGAGCGTCCCAACCTGAGCATTCAGGGTGGCAGGGCCCAGCCGCCATGACTCGCCAGTGGCGGGCGCCAAACCTTTGCGCATCCGTGATTCGTACCCGGCCATGACCCCATCGATGTAGATGCGTGTACCGCGGGCGGAGCCGATATCGTTGATTTTCAACGCGACGACGACGAGATGCCACTGCCCATCCGTGACTGGTGTCGTGGTCGTCAGCGCCAACGTGACGGGTCCATCGGACAGTGCCACAGCCACAGTTCCGTCTGATCGCAGGAAGAGCGCTCTGTCCGCCCGAGCGACAGGCCCGCTGGAAGCAAGACCGGCAGCGGACGAGAACACCACACCAGATGCCCCGGCGGTGGCCTTCACCCACAGTGCATACGAAAACGGCACACCTTCGGCAGTGACCGCGTCTGTGCCCTCGCTACTCAGCACTGTCGCCGACGTTACGCCGGCTCCCGGATTGGATCCGCAGGTGATGGCTCCAACAACGGGTGCCGGGAATGCGGTCCACGCCCACGAGCCACCGCTAGTCGAGACGTCCGGTTCCAGTAGGCCACTCGGCTGCAGGCGCACATAAGCAGTTGGGCTCAAACTCAGAACTTGCTGCTCATACAAAGCGGACCGGCAGCCACTCCACGTGGTGATCGTGACTGCAGTTTGACTTTTGACGTTTGTGAACACAGCAATGGCTGGTTCAGCGCTGGGCGATGTCAGCACTGCCGCCAGCGTCGCCACTGCGATGAGAATCTCCGTCGGACGGCGTTGCATAGACAAACCCCTTCCGTTGCCGCATCCAGGTTGTGACTTCAAGCGCTAATAGCCATGACAGCGGCAAGCCAAAAACGACCAATCGCAGGTTTGTCTGCTCCACCCACAGCGCCATACGGGACCACCACGGAACAAGACCCACGATGCGACCGATGACTTGGTCAGAGCGGACGAGGACTGGGTCTGCATCCTCATTCGCGTCGCCCTTCAGCCGGTAGGCAACGCCCGAAGGCAACACGACTCGCTCGACTACCCGATGCGTGACGGGCAGACCAACGCCTTCGTCAACGGTGATGACCGACCCCACACCGACGCTAGTTGGCCGCGCTACTGAGACCATGATCAAGTTCGATCCGGTCGGGTACGCCGGTGACATCGATCCACTGACCAGAGTGACCACCTGCCAGTCGCGGACGTAGAACCACATCGGGACTGCGGCGGTGTAAAGCGCCAGCGACAGCAGCGTCCACAACAGGACGGAAGCGGTGCGCTGCAACCAACGGCCGCGATGGCCCAGCTGCAGCGCACCACGGGCATCGCTGCTTTCCAAAGTCACGATGCCCCGTCCGTTCAGTTGTTCGTCGTCTGCTCAGCAGAGAAAGTGAACGTGGCAGTCGTGGTGGCAGCTTGGTAAGCGTTGCCGGTTCCGACAGGCAGGTTCACTTTCGCACACAAGGTTTCCGAGGTGCCTGCAGCGAGTGCGCGGTCGCCCGCCTGTGCGCCGACAGCGGGATCGCCGATAAGCGCCATTGACGTCGGCGTAGTACCGAGGGCACCCGGGCCGTAGACAGTGGTGCCGCTGGAGAACCCCGCGGCATCGCATGTTGCTGCACCAGCCTTGATGGTCATCTGCGCTTGGCTGGCTAGGCCCTTGCCATCGGCGTTGGTCGCAACTGATGTGGCGGAGTAACGCATAGGCAACGTGCCGTTGTTCGACACCTGGATCGTCCCGTACTGGGTGTCACCGGGAGCCATGTTTGCAGCAGTGAGGGCAGTGGTTGCCGGAGTCAACCCGAGAACGACCGTGCCGTTCGTGAACGCATTGCTGCTGACGGTTCCGGAGTCCGTAAAAAGCGCCGAAGACGCAACCGCCCCAAGTCCCACCAAAGCAACACCGGCTGCGATAACGCTACGCAGCAGGCGGTGCTTGTGGGGTGCATCGTTGTCGTGCATGAGTTCCCCTTGTCAGTTGGCGCGCACTTCGTCGCGCAGCCCCGTTTGGGGCCTGACGCAAGGTATGAATCGCTGGTGAACTGGCGCCGGTTCGTTGCTTGAATTAGCTAACAGTCGTCAGGCGCCG
>CAYFKX010000119.1:4010-4404 GCA_964343545.1 uncultured Bifidobacteriaceae bacterium
TCATCGTTGCCCTTGTCCTTTATGCGGCACATCGACTCAATCCACAGCGCAAGAGACACAAGGGCAGCGCTCGTAAGCACGGTCAAGCCGCAGGTCCACGTATCCGAACGGGCGGTAGCGCTACCGCCTCGCGGTAGAACACCGATGAGGATCCCCGCATAGGCGCCGACACTCAATGCACCAGTACGCGAACAAGCCAGAGCAAGTGCTGCAGTGCGCGCAGCCACAACCGGCGGCAGCGGAATGGCTCCCGAACGGCGCTCCAAGCGAGGTCGCGCCAAGAGGCCCCATATGCCCAATGCGCCCGCCAACAGTGCCATCGTCCCCGCAGTCCCCCAGCCGACTGCAATCACCCGTGCACGCCAGGCAAACAGCAGGTGTGCCCACGCCCAGC
>CAYFKX010000120.1:0-4325 GCA_964343545.1 uncultured Bifidobacteriaceae bacterium
GGCATGAGCCAGAGGACTTCAACACCAAGCGCCTTCAGCCGAGGCAGGTGCGTGGCGAAAGCCTTGAAGGTGCCCTCTGGCGTGTACTGGCGGATGTTCACTTCATAAATAGTGGAGTCGTTGAACCAACTCGGGGCCGGCTGGCTGCGCGCACTAACAATTCCTCTTGCGCCGTGGGGCTGTCGAGTGCTTGGTGTCCGCGCGCTGGTGAACATCGTGCTTTGATACTTAGATTCAAAACCCTGGTGGCTTCCTACCTTCGCAGATGCAACATGCCGCGGTGCACCAGCAGCAGATGAAGCAACGACTACAAGGCTCACAAGGGCCACCCCAGTGGCACGCGTCACGGTTCGTTTCGGCCAAAGCCTCATAGCGGCTAAGTCTCGCCCGTTGATCGCAATGTCGCACTGCCGGGGGGGCGAATTGCCACGCCCAATCACAAGCCGAGCGCCGCTCACTCTTTGAGCACGGAATCCATGCACGAGTCATGAGCTAGCACGGTAGTGCTAGCACTCATTCGGGTCCAAACGATTATTTGAGACGGCACGGGCTCTTCCTATTCGGCTGCGCTGGTGGGAGCCTTCACTTGACAGAAGATTCCTTCTGTTGAGGTCACTGATTGGAGAGTCATGCAACGCAGGAAGTTCGACCAAATCGTTACCAGTATTGGAGCGATGCTCACCATCGTGTTCATCGCTGCGGGCGCACTTCTCTCGTGGGGAGCAAGTTTTGCGACCAACACAGTGCACGACCAACTTGCCGCGCAGCAGATCTACTTTCCACCCGCAGGCTCTGACGCGCTGAAGCCCGCAGAGATTGGCCCCCACTTGAACAAGTACGCCGGTCAGCAGTTGACCACCGGCAAACAGGCGGAGGCCTATGCAGACCACTTCATCGCTGTTCACATCAAAGAGATTGCCGGCGGCAAGACATACGCGCAGGTCTCAGGCGAAGCCATGAAGGACCCGTCAAATGCGCAACTGCAGGGTCAGGTTGCAGCGTTGTTCAAAGGTGAGACGCTGCGCGGACTGCTCCTCAATGCATACGCCTTCAGCATCTTCGGTGACATCGCGCGCTACGCCAGTTGGGCTGCCTACGCCGCCGCCGCGGTGATGCTCCTGCTGGTACTTCTGGGCTGGCGACACTCCTCGAAAGTAGATCCGAGTAGCACGCTCTGAGCAAACATGACTTGGGTGGCCCGGGTTGACCCCACTTTCCCCGGGCCACCTGTCAACCAATGCGCTGCAAGATGACTCCCTCGCGCAAAGCCCATGGACACACTTCAATGACGTCGATTCCCAATTGCGACATCAGCTCATGCGCCACTACTGCCCCGGCAGCCAACTGTGGAGCCCGCGTCTCACTGATTCTCGGCAGTTGCGCCCGCTCATCAACGCTCATCCGAACAAGTCGAGAAGTCAGGTCTTCCAGTTCGTCCCGCCGCAACAGCGGAGGTCCGTCGTCACGGCCGCGCCCCTCTCGCTGGCAGAGTCGGGCGAGCTGGCGGAAGGTCTTGCTCGTGGCCACACAGTGGCCAACCTCCTCGCCATCGGCGAAAGCAGCAACTGTGTCGCTCAGGGAGTCGGCTACATGCGCGCGCAAGGCCTTGATCTCTGATGATCTCGGAGGGTCGTTCTGGAAGTACTCGCGGAACATTCGCCCAGCACCGAGCGGCAATGAGATCGCGTGCTCTGGCACTTCGTCATTACCCACCGCCAACTCGACTGACCCGCCGCCAATATCGACCACAAGTAGGCGGCCGCTGGACCAGCCGTACCAACGGCGCACCGCGAGGAATGTCAGTGCGGCTTCCTCTGGGCCCGGCATGACGGTGAGTTCCAACCCCGTGTGTGCACGGACCGTCCGGATCACCTCCGGGCCATTGCTGGCCTCGCGAATCGCCGAGGTCGCGAAGGCATACAGGTCCTCGCACTGAAGCTTCCTGGCTCTGTACGCGGCATGTTTGATGATGCTCACGAGTTTTGCCACCGCGGCGCTGCGGATACGACCATCTCGTGTGATGTGTTCGGCCAGCCGCAAGTCCATTCGCTCCGTGTGCACGGGGACCGGAGCCGCACCTTGTGCCGCATCCATGACGAGCAGGTTGACCGTGTTGGAACCGACATCGAGGACCGCCAATCGCACGGGGAGACGGTAGCCGCCGCACAGCTCGGGAGGGTCGGCATGCTGCGGTGCGCCGTCGGGCTTTGTCAGCCGCTGTTCACACAGAAGTGGTGACTCGTTCACCGTGTAGTGGGACGCTGACCCCATGGCGACGCATTCGGACAATGCCCTGGCCAGTGCAGATCGCAGCCCCAGCACACCCAATCTGCCCGCCGACCGTTTCCTCGATCGGGAGCTCTCCTGGGTGCAGTTCAACGAGCGGGTGTTGGAGCTGGCAGCAGATGAGCGAATTCCGCTGCTCGAACGTTGCCGGTTCCTAGCAATCGTGACCAGCAATCTCGATGAGTTCTTCATGGTGCGCGTGGCTGGGCTGCGCCGACGGATCACTACGGGCATAGCCGTGCGCTCAGCAAGCGGAACGTTGCCCCGTGACCTTCATCGGCAGGTGCTGGCTGCTGCACGCGACCTTCAGGAACGTCAGGCCGACCTGTACCACTCGCAGATTGTCCCGAGCCTGCACCGTGAGGGAATCGAGATCCTCGGCTGGCATGGCCTGTCCGAGGACGAGCGCGCGGCTGCCACCCATTTCTTCCAACAGCGCGTCTTCCCGGTCTTGACACCGCTTGCTGTGGACCCGAGCCACCCGTTCCCCTACATCTCTGGTCTGTCCCTGAACCTCGCGGTGCTGGTCCGGAACCCAGAAACCGACACCGAGTTGTTCGCGCGTATCAAAGTGCCGCCGCTGTTGCCACGGTTCGTGAACATTGGCAACCAACGGTTTCTGCCACTTGAAGACCTCATCGCCAGCCACCTCGAATACTTGTTCCCGGGCATGGAGGTTGTTGAGCACCAGGCCTTCCGGGTCACTCGCAACGAGGACCTTGAAGTCGAAGAGGACGAGGCAGAGAATCTGCTTGACGCTCTTGAACGCGAGTTGACACGACGCCGCTTCGGACCGCCGGTGCGACTGGAGGTCGTCGACACCATCGGCGAACACATGCTCGATCTCATCGTTAGTGAACTGCAGGTCAGCGCCAACGAGGTGTTCCGCCTGCCCGGCCCGCTGGATTTGAGGGCTCTCAACGACGTCGTCGCCTTAGAGCGCGATGATCTGAAGTTTCCTCGGTTCGTCCCGCGGACCAACCGCGACCTAGCCGAGCAGGAGACTTCCTCGCCGCTGGACGTGCTTGATGTGATGCGTGAGCGGGACATCCTGCTGCACCACCCGTACCACTCGTTCTCCACGAGCGTGCAGAGATTCCTCGAGCAATCAGCCGAAGACCCGCACGTCTTGGCCATCAAGATGACTCTCTACCGCACCTCCGGCGACTCTCCCATCATCGATGCGCTCATCGATGCAGCCCAGAATGGCAAGCAGGTACTCGCTGTCGTCGAGATCAAAGCGCGCTTTGATGAGGAGAACAACATCAACTGGGCCCGCAAGCTCGAAGAAGCCGGCGTCCACGTCATCTACGGCATCGTTGGCCTGAAGACACACTGCAAACTGATGATGGTCGTACGCGACGACGGTGACTCTCTGCGGCGGTATGTCCATATCGGCACGGGCAACTACCACCCTCGTACTGCCCGTGTGTACGAGGACTACGGCCTGCTCACGACCAATAGGAGCATCGGAGACGACGTCGCTCACTTGTTCAACTTCCTATCGGGCTACTCGCAGCAGAAGTCCTTCAGCAATCTTCTTGTCTCACCGCACTCGGTCCGCAGTGGCCTTCTGGAACGCATCCAGCGTGAGGCTGATCTTGCGCGAGCTGGCAAGCCCGCGCTGATTCGCTTCAAGTGCAACGCCATCGTGGACGAGCAAGTCATCGATGCCCTGTATGAGGCTTCCGGTGCCGGAGTCGATGTGGATCTGCTCGTGCGCGGAATCTGTGCATTGAAGCCTGGGGTGCCCGGCCTGTCGGAACGCATCCGGGTGCGATCGCAACTCGGCCGGTTCCTCGAGCACTCCAGGGTCTACATGTTCGGCAACGACGGAAACGCCGAAGTCTGGCTAGGGTCCGCTGACCTCATGCATCGCAACCTCGACCGAAGGGTGGAGGTTCTGGTCTCACTCCCCCGAGCGAGCCATGTACAGCGGATTGCCTCGCAACTGCAGGACGCGTTCAGTGGCGAGTACGCGATGTGGCAACTTGACGCGGACGGGCGTTGGCACCGACGCGACACCGACGCCGACGGGC
>CAYFKX010000121.1:0-4286 GCA_964343545.1 uncultured Bifidobacteriaceae bacterium
CGGCAAAGACACCCGCGGCATCATCCGGGTGCACTGGTTCGACAAGGTCGAGATGTTTTCGTTCACCCGAGTCGAGGATGCCGCCGCCGAGCACGAGCGTTTTCTGCAGTGGGAGAAGGATTTCTTCACCGCCCTTGAAGTGCCATTCCGAGTGATCGACACCGCCACTGGCGATCTGGGGCTGAGCGCTGCGCGCAAGTTCGACATCGAAGCCTGGATTCCATCGCAGGGCACCTACCGCGAGGTGACCTCCACCTCCAACTGCACTGACTTCCAGGCGCGCCGCCTGCGCATTCGCACCCGCGACGACTCCGGCGCTACGACACCGGTTGCCACAGTCAACGGCACATTGGTGGCGGTTCCGCGCACCATCGTCGCGCTGTTGGAGAACCACCAACAGTCGGACGGGTCAGTGCGAGTGCCGGCAGCGCTGCAGCCGTTCCTTGGTGGCCGCAGCACACTCGAACCCATCGTGTAGCCACACCAGCATTCGGCTGGGACCACCGGAGAACTACTCAGCGTTTACACCTGATTTCACGGTGAGCCCACATCGCGGGACTAGTGACGTTCTGCCCAACTTGCGCTTCTGGTCACGTTCTGGCTACTCGTACTCGCTCAACCCGCGCACCCGCTGAGTGCGCGCACTCTGCTCGTCCCATTACAGGTTCGCCCACGCGGGTCTGCATGTGTGCACACCTTGCTCTGGTTGTGGTCGGCTGCTCCGGTTCATCAACATGAAATCGGAGAGGAGGACTGCCTATGCGCAGCCAACCCCGTGCACCGCATCAACAAAGCACCGCAAGACCTCAACGCATCACGGTCCACCGCAAACTCGTCGCAGTCGTGTTCGCACTCGTGGCCGCGTTTGGCGTTGCGACGACTAGCCCTGCCGTTGCTGATACCGGCAGTCGGATCGCGCACTACGCACTCAGCCAAGTTGGCAAGCCTTACGTTGCCAACACCCAAGGTCCACGTGCCTTCGACTGCTCGGGCTTAACGCGGTGGGCAATCCGAAAGGCCACGGGACGCACGTACATCCATTCCAGTCGCGCGCAGTTCCGTTCCATGCTGCGCATCCCAAGGTCGAAGCTGCGACCCGGCGACCTTGTGTTCTTCTTTCGCAAACACGCCCACCATGTCGCCATCTACATCGGAAGCGGGCGCATCGTCCATGCGGCCAATCCACGGCGCGGCGTGGTTATCGACCGGCTGAGCGGTCGCTGGTTTCGACAGCACCTCAGCGGGTACGCCCGAGTGCTGCGCTAACCAGGGCATGTAGTCCCGGGCGCACCATGGCTGCCTCTGATGATCCACGCGGGTAATGTGGGAATCTGAGGAGGCAGCCATGGATGCCGCACAACCAACCCGAGTGTTCACCGTTGAAGGGATGACTTGCGGACACTGTGTCGACGCGGTCACACGCGAAGTCTGTGCTGTTGAGGGTGTGAGCGACGCCGCAGTCGACCTGGCGGCCAAGCAATTGACCGTCGTGGGCAGCGCTTCTGACGATGACATCGCAGCTGCAGTCGAGGAAGCCGGCTACACCCTCGTACGGTCGTGATGGCTCACACACCCCAACCCACGCCGAGACCGCGTCATCGCGACTGCGGCACCCGATCGCAGGGAGTTTCTGGCTGCAGCCACGAGACTTTGACACTGCGAGAAGGGCCGTGAACGTGACTGGCGAGACTGTGGCAAACGGTCACGTCGAAAGCGTCAAGGTCACCGATCTGCATGTCGCGGGGATGACCTGCGCATCCTGCGTCGCCCGAGTTGAGCGCAAGCTCAGCAAGATTCCTGGAGTCCAGGCATCCGTAGACCTTGCGACTGAGTCCGCACGTGTCATTGCACCGACATCCATATCACTGGATTCACTGCTCGATGCGGTGAAAGCGGCAGGCTACGAGGCCCGCACGCGCACAGCATCAACCGACGCGAACAGTGATGCAGAACTGCGCTCACACGACCTGCGTCGCCGACTGCTGCTCGCAACAGTCCTTGGCATCCCAGTGGTGCTGGTCTCCATGGTCATGCCCTGGCAGTTCAACGGCTGGCAGTGGTGGGCCGCAGCATTCTGCGCACCCATCGCCTGGTGGTGCGCACTGCCTTTCCACTCCGTGGCCCTGAGGCAACTGCGTCACGGCTCCTCCAGCATGGACACCCTCGTGTCTCTTGGGGTCGCGGCCGCGTGGCTGGGTAGTGCGTATGTACTCGTACGGGCGAACACTGCAGGTGGCCATGCGGCACACAGTGTGCATGTCTGGTTCGAAGTAGTTGCTGCGGTCACCGCATTCCTACTCCTCGGACGACTTCTGGAACAACGCGCAACACGCGAGTCCGGTGCGGCAATTCGCGAACTACTGGCGCTGCAGTCAGTACGGGCACGCCGCGAGCGCGCCGACGGCACCTTGGAGGACATCGCAAGTGATGTAGTGATGGTGGGTGACGTCCTCATCATCAACCCCGGTGAGTTGGTACCAGTAGACGGCGTCATCATCGACGGCGCAACTGCGGTCGACGAGTCGATGCTCACCGGAGAGTCCGTGCCAGTTGAGGCCGCAGTGGGCGATCACCTAACCGGCGGCACAGTCGTCGCCAGTGGCCGCGTCCGCATGCGGGCAACGGCAGTGGGCGCTGCCACGCGTATCGCTCAGATCAGCGAACTGGTCGTGCGTGCGCAGTCCCGCAAGTCGCAGACCCAACGCTTGGCCGACCGCATCTCCTCAGTCTTCGTGCCCATCGTCATCTCACTCGCCATCGCAACCGCGGTGGCATGGGTCATCGCAGGCCATGGCGACACTGCAGTTACTGCCGCCATCGCCGTGCTCGTCGTCGCATGCCCCTGCGCCCTTGGTCTGGCTACGCCGACGGCGATGCTCGCGGGCGTTGGCCGCGGTGCGGCGCACGGAATCCTCATTAGCGGGCCTGAGGTTTTGGAGCGAGCAGCCGCAGTTGACAGCATCGTCTTCGACAAGACTGGCACGTTGACCAGCGGTCGACTGCGCGTGGTCGAGACCAGCGGCACTGACGCGTTGTCTATCGCGCAGTGGCGAGCACTCAGTGCGACGGCGGGTGCCAGCAGCCATCCGGTTGCGCGCGCAATCGCCGAATTCGTCGCGGGGCAAGGCCATGCGCCAGCGGCTGCCAGCGATGTCGTCGAGCACCCAGGCGCTGGTGTGTCTGCGACAGTCGATGGCAGCCACGCCCGACTCGGAAAGGCGCAGTGGGCAGTAGCCGATGCTGTGACGCGCAGCGTTGACGATGTGCCCACCGACATAGCAGGTGAACTTGATGAGCACCTCGCCGAATGGCACCAGGTGGGCTACTCGGTCGTCGTCTTCACGCTCAATGGCCAGACCAAGGGGGCATTTGCCATTGCAGATGAACCTCGAGCCGAAGCATCAGCAGTGGTCCAGGCAGCCACCAGCGAAGACCTCATACCCTGGCTAGTCACTGGCGACCACGCTGGTGTCGCTACCCGAGTCGCCGCCTCGGCGGGTATCACAGGCGAGCGAGTGCGCAGTGGCGTCAGCCCTGAGGGAAAGCAAGCGCTGGTGACCGACCTGCAGGCACAAGGACATCGGGTTGTCATGGTGGGTGATGGCATCAATGACGCGGCCGCACTCGCTGCCGCTGATATCGGTATCGCCATGGGCGCCGGAACCGGCGCAGCCATCGCCGCTGGCGACATCACTCTCGTCGGGTCGAACCTGTCGCAGGTGATCCCCGCGTTGCGCCTGGCGCGGGCAACGTTGCGCACAATCAAAGTGAACTTGTTCTGGGCATTCGCCTACAACCTAGTGATGATTCCGCTCGCGGCGCTCGCCGTTCTAGAACCGATGTTCGCAGGCTTCGCTATGGCGGCAAGCAGCGTGCTGGTAGTCACAAATTCACTTCGCCTGCGTCGCGTTTCGATTCACTAGTGGCCCAACTAAGTCAGGGCATCGATGTCGGCCCGCAATTCGACTCCCGCACAATGAATGTGACTCACTCACTCTCGCACCGCCTACATCAGTGATGCACGGACCGAACTGCTCGTCAATCGGTCAGGTGAGTCAGCCGATGTAGTGCGAGGCGATGGCGCTGAATGCCTCGTCCAGTATCTGCAGACCGGCATTAACTTCATCGGTAGAGACGTTGCACGGTGGTACGACATGGAGTCGGTTGTAGTTGACGAACGGCAAGTAGCCTCGAGACTTCAGCTCCGCTTGAAGTTGGCCCATCGCCGCTGATGTGCCGCCGTAGGGAGCCAGCGGCTCGCGGGTTGAACGGTCCTTGACTAAGTC
>CAYFKX010000122.1:0-4266 GCA_964343545.1 uncultured Bifidobacteriaceae bacterium
CTACGAGGCCGGGCGAATCCCTGGCCGGCCGAACCTGCCGTCCATCTGCGCCACAGCAACGGCCGTGGCGGTGGCATGGTCTGAGCGCGTGGAGCGCGACCAGCGGCTGCGCCGGCTGACCGACCGTCTGCGCACCCGCGTACCCGCACTCATCCCAAACTGCGTGGTACTCGGCTCCGATGACCGCGTATGCCACACGGTCACCATGTCGTTCCTCTATGTCAGCGGCGCAGCGCTGGCAGCCGAACTGGATGCAGCCGGCTTCGCCGTGGGTTCGGGCTCAGCATGTTCCAGCGATGCCCTGACGCCGAGCCATGTGCTCGCGGCGATGGGTGCGCTCACCGAGGGCAACCTGCGCATCAGCCTGCCCTGGGACGCAGACGACGCCATGGTCGATGCGTTCTTGTCGGCACTGCCCGGCTGTGTCCAGCGGATTCGCGAGCGCTTCGGGGCACCGAATGACTGACCGCACCGACGATACCCGCCAGCAGGCGATACCCGCCGGCCAGCCGTGTCGCCGACTCGATACCCGCGGCCAACGCTGTCCCTATCCGGTGATTGAACTCGGGCGAGCATGGTCCGAACTACGACACTGTCCCGGTCGGCACGCCGTCCTCATCACTGCAGACGACCCGGTGGCCATCATTGATATCCCCGCGTGGTGCGACATCAAATCCGCTCAGTGCACACGGCTGGATGACGGCAGCACCTCGGACATCATCTTTCGCGTTGAATTCGATGGAGCAACCGAGTCATGAGTCTGGTGTAGCTCACCTGAACTCAGCCAACGCTGGTGGTGCACTCAACGCAGCCGGCAGCAGACCGACGTAGTCGCCTCGCGGCAGGTCGACCGCGCCGAGGCTCGACAGGTGGTCGGTGGTCCATTGCACATCGAGCAATCGGCCACCGAGCCAAGTCGGCAGCCCAGTCGCAGCCGGAGCAGCACACAGCAGTCGCACCAGCGCGACCAGCGCCACTTTCGACGCGTCCGACTCCCAGTGGAACATCGAGTCGCCGTTGACCAGTCCCCCTTGCTCGACGCAAATCAGACCGCCGACCAGAGATCCGGACCGGGTGCGGGTCTCAACTGAATGCGCGTAGCCGCGCTCGTGCAGCTCGCGGTAGGCAGCCAAGAAGTCATCCTCTATCCAGACACCGTCACGGTTGGGGTCGGCACATGCGCGCAGAACCTGCTCGAAGTTACGGTCCACCGTGACGTGAAACCGCCGACAGGACTTGGCTAAGGAACGGCTGACTTTGAGGGCACCCAGTGGCAGCACCCCTCGCGCCAGCGGACTCCACCAGGCGAGCATCGAAGCGCCGTCGTCGTGCGTGGTGTCCGCACTGCCATCGTGCGTGGTGTCCGCACCTGGATCGTCGTCAGGCTCCCCGACCAGCATCGCCATGGGGAATATCCCGCGGGAATACGCGCGCAGAATGCTGTCAGCAGTGACATCCCCGCCGACCGCGACGATGTCGCCGTACTCGCGTGCTTTCTGGTCGGGCTCGCTCAATAAATCCTCAACCAGGACGGTGTGCGGCAGGTTTACGCGCATAGTGACACCCCCACAATGCAAGAGACCCGCCCGATTCGGGCGGGTCTGCGCATGAATCTGTGATGCGACTCAGTTGAACGAGTCACCGCAAGCGCAACTGCCTTGCGCATTGGGGTTGTCGATAGTGAAGCCCTGCTTCTCAATGGTGTCGACATAGTCCACGACCGCGCCCGCAAGGTACGGCTTGCTCATCCGGTCAACCACGACGCTGAGCGTGCCGAACGCTTGAGTGAAGTCGCCGTCCAGCTTGCGGTCATCGAAGAACAGTTGGTAACGCAGCCCTGAGCATCCGCCCGGCTGCACCGCGACACGCAGCGCGAGGTCGTCACGACCTTCAGCCGCGAGCAGTGCCGCCGCCTTCGACGAGGCAGCCTCGGTCAACACCACGGACTCGGCCGTGATCTCAGTTGTCGCGTCAGCAGTCATAGCGGTTCTCCTTGGTCAGTCTTCTCGCGCGGGGCCGTTGCTGGACACCTAGGCACACTTTCGCAGCTGGTGCGCCAAGTGCGGACCTAGGTGCTTGTTGCGATGCACCACGAGTACGACCACAGTCTACCGTCAACGTCCGAAGACTGCTGCGCTGACGAGCTCCTGCACCAACGGGTCGCAGGTGCGGCAGTAACCGATGAGCGCCGTCATCCGCCGATGACACAATGCGCGTATGGCGGTCTTCCACGAGCCGGCGCCGACTCCCCTGTCGCTCTTGCTACTCGGTCGCGACAGCGATGTCTCGTCTGAGCGCGGCGTGGAGTGCCCCGGCGACCTACCGCCGGCCAGCGACCCTGATCTGGTCGAGCGGGCACGTGCTGCTCGGGCGATTCTGGGTGAGCGCGTCTTCATCCTCGGGCACCACTACCAGCGCGACGAGGTGATTCAGTTCGCAGACGTCACCGGCGACTCGTTCAAACTCGCCCGCGAGGCAGCAGCAAGGCCGCAGGCCGAGTTCATTGTGTTCTGCGGTGTTCACTTCATGGCCGAGAGCGCTGACATCCTCACCAGCGACACCCAGCAAGTGGTCCTGCCTGATCTGGCGGCAGGTTGCTCGATGGCAGACATGGCTGGCATCGCACAGGTGGAAGATGCCTGGGATGTTTTGACCGATGCAGGTATCGCATCCGGCACAATCCCCGTCACCTACATGAACTCCACGGCCGCCATCAAGGCCTTCACCGGCGAGCACGGCGGCACCATCTGCACCTCGAGCAACGCGCGCACTGCACTCGAGTGGGCATTCACCCAAGGTGAGCGCGTGCTCTTCCTGCCCGACCAACATCTGGGGCGCAACACAGCGGTGCTGCAACTCGGTATGACATTGGACGACTGCGTCGTCTTCGACCCGCACAAACCCGGTGGCGGCCTCACGGCCGAACAACTTCGCCGCGCTCGGATGATTCTGTGGAAAGGGCACTGCTCAGTTCATGGGCGCTTTAACCTCGCGTGCGTAGAACGAGTTCGTGAACGCGTCCCTGGAGTGCAGGTGCTGGTGCATCCGGAGTGCACTCACGATGTCGTGACCGCGGCCGACCTCGTCGGCTCCACGGAGTTCATCATCCGCACCATCGAACAAGCGCCAGCGGGAAGTTCCTGGGCTATCGGCACCGAGCTGAACTTGGTCCGTCGTCTGGCGAACGCAAACCCCGACAAGCACATCACCTTCCTCGACAGCACCATCTGCTACTGCTCGACCATGAATCGCATTGACCTGCCGCACTTGGTGCACAGTCTCGAGAGCTTGGCTGCAGGTCGGGTCGACAATGTCATCACCGTCTCCGACAAGGTGAAAGCTGGCTCACTAATCGCGTTGCAGCGGATGCTCGACCTGCCCGCGCGCTGACGGTGGCATAGGCTCATGCGTCATGAGTGAGCAAGAACCACAGAACGCCTCCGGCAAGGGCCGCCCGACTCGCACACGCGCGGAGGCGCAACAAGCACGCAAGGCCGCGCTCACCGAGATTGAGAACAACAAGAAGGCCCAGCGCGAGGCCGCACGGCAAGCGCGCGAGAAGGCAAGGGCTGGGCTGCTGGCCGGCGACGAGCGCTACTTCCCCGCGCGCGACCGCGGTCCGGTCAAAGCGTTTGTCCGTGACTTCATCGACGCCCGCTTCACTGTCGGCGAGGTGTTCTTGCCCGCCGCGTTCCTCGTCATCGTGTTGTCGCTCGTGCCGAACCTCGCGGTGATGAAAGTTGCCTACGCCGCCTGGTTTGCCACGTTCATGCTCATGATTCTGGACACCGTGGTCATGGCGGTCCGCCTCAGGATTGCACTGACCAAACGTTTCGACCCGGTCGAGCGCAAGGGCGCCATCTTCTACGCCGTCCTGCGCACCACACAGATGCGACGACTGCGAGTGCCCCCGCCACGAGTGCGCATCGGTGGCAAGCCCCGCCAGCCCAAAGGCTGACCGCCGCTCGCACTCCTGCCGCTTCGAGTAAGCGCACATAAGGTTCGCCCCATGGAATACCGCCACCTCGGCCGAAGCGGCCTGGTCATCAGCGAGATCACGTACGGCAACTGGATCACCCATGGCGGGCAGGTCGCCGACGATGCCGCGGTTGCGTGTGTAAACGCCGCCCTAGACGCTGGCATCACAACTTTTGACACGGCCGACGTCTATGCGCAGACTCGCGCCGAGACGGTCCTCGGCAAGGCACTGGCCGGGCAGCGCCGTGAAGGTCTGGAGATCTTTACGAAAGTCTTCTGGCCCACTGG
>CAYFKX010000123.1:0-4240 GCA_964343545.1 uncultured Bifidobacteriaceae bacterium
CCATCTGGCTGGCCCGGCACCGCAGTACGAAGCTCCGCGTCAGAGTCGAGCGCGGCCCCGCTGGCGCCATCGGCGAATGTCGGGCACGGCAAACCCTCCTGCTGCGCCACAGCGATTACTTGCTCGATGACCTGCCTTACCTGAGGCTCAGCGATTGCGCCTTGGAACAGAGGCAATGCCTGACCCTTCAACACCAGAAACACCGCAGGGATCGACTGCACTTGAAAGGCCTGCCCCAGCCCGGGGTTGGCGTCCACATCCACCTTGGCGAGGAACACCGCACCGCCGTGCGACTCAATCACCCGCTCGAGAATCGGGGACAGCGTCTTGCACGGCTGGCACCACTCGGCCCACAAGTCGACAACTACGGGGTTGGTCATCGACCGTTGGATGACCTGATCTTGGAAGTTGCCGTCCGTCGCGTCGAAAACCGCCGACGGCAGGCCCTCAGCAGCGCGAGCCTCCGCCCGGGTTGCTGCTTCAGTCTCGGCCTTGCGCGCCGCCGCAAGTGCACCTAGGTCGACCGCTCCGCGCATCGGAACTTTCGGCATCTGCGTGTTCATGAGGTGCTTTCAGGTACCTATCTGGTCACAGGCGAGCAGGCTCGCGGTAGGTGCCGAACTGCGCGCGCATGATGTCGCACACCTCTCCGAGGGTGGCTTCTGCCCGACAAGCGTCGAGCAGTGCGGGAATGATGTTGACGTCCCCGGCAACTGCGGCCTGCAGTTCCTGCAGGGCTGAGGCAACCGCGTCGCCGTCGCGTGCGCTGCGCCGACACTGCAGGGCCGCGACCTGGCCCTGTTCCACCTCGTGCGAGATGCGCAGAATCTCCAGTGGTGTGTCGACTGCGTCCGTGTACCCGTTGACACCGACGATGACACGCTCGCCAGACTCAACCACCTGTTGCTGTGCGAAAGCCGAATCGGCAATCTTGGAGACGAAGTAGCCATCGTCGATGCCGCGCAGCACACCCTTCAGCATCGAGCCACCGCCGAGCTCATCAATGTGAGCGAAGATCGCCTCGGCCTGCTGCTCGATTCGGTCGGTGACTGCTTCGACGAACCAGGAGCCACCCAGAGGGTCTGCCACATCGGCCACGCCAGTCTCCTCGAGGATGACCTGCTGAGTGCGCAATGCGATCTGCGCCGCACGGTCGGTGGGAAGCGCGAGCACCTCGTCGAGGGCATTTGTGTGGAGGGACTGGGTGCCGCCGAGCACCGCGGCGAGGGCTTCAATGGCGGTGCGCACCACATTGTTGTCGGGCTGCTGCGCAGTCAGCGAGACACCCGCAGTCTGCGTATGGAAGCGCAGCCACTGCGCCTTGGCCGAAGTTGCGCCGTACCTGTCGCGCATCCACCGCGCCCAGATGCGCCGGCCGGCCCGGAACTTGCCAATCTCCTCGAAGAAGTCGATGTGGGCGTCGAAGAAGAATGACAGCGCGTACGCCGCCTGGTCGATGGTCAGACCGCGCTGCAGACCAAGTTCCACATAGGCAAAGCCGTCGGCGAGCGTGTACGCCAGCTCTTCAGCGGCGGTCGCACCTGCTTCACGGATGTGATAGCCGGATACTGAGAGCGGCTTGTACTTCGGCGTGTGCTGAGCGCACCACTGCATGAGGTCACCAATGAGTCGCAGGTGCGGCTCCGGAGGGAAGATCCACTCTTTCTGCGCGATGTACTCCTTGAGGATGTCTGTCTGCAATGTTCCGTTCAACTTCGAGACATCACAGCCCTGCCGCTCGGCAGCCACGACATACATGCAGAAGATGGCGACCGCGGGGCCGTTGATGGTCATCGAGGTAGTGACATCATCGAGTTTGATGCGGTCGAACAGCCGCTCCATGTCGGCGGCGGAGTCGATGGCGACGCCACAGTGCCCCACTTCGCCGAGAGCCAACGGCGCATCGGAGTCGATGCCCATCAGTGTGGGCATGTCGAAAGCGACGCTGAGGCCGTCGCCACCGCCGTCGAGGATCTGGTGGAAGCGGGCATTGGTCGCAGCCGCATCGCCGAAGCCGGCAAACTGCCGGATCGTCCACGGCTTACCTCGGTAGCCCGTGGTGTGGATGCCACGGGTGAAGGGGAACTCCCCCGGCCAACCGATGCGCTCGAATGACTCGACCGAATCGCTCTCGACAGGGCCGTACACCGGCGCCACGTCGTCACCAGACAGCGTCTTCGGCGATGGCCGAAGCACCGCGCCCTTGGCCAGTTCAGCGGCGTAGCGCTCCTGCCAGCGGCGGCGGCCGGCGTCGATGTCCTCAGTCACGCTCAGAGAGTAGAGCCTGCCCCGCGGAGTACGCATCCGTGCTCCCAGCAGCGACTTCGGCGGCCAGTGCGATGAACCGCGAGTCGGTGCGCATGGCACCCACCTGCGCGCGCAGCAGGCCCAAGACCACAGCCTCGAGCTCAGCCTGCGCCCGGACCGCGGCGCGGGCGCGACCCGGCTGCGTCTCACGCAGCCAGGCTCCGTGCTGGTCCAAAGCCGCGGCGAGTTCAGCGATGCCGTCGCCAGTGCTGGCAACGGTCAACAGGATCGGCGCGGTCCACTCGTCGGGGTCGGCCGGACGCGCGCGGACATCCGCTGCCAAGGACAGGGCATGGCGCAGTTCGCGCACGGTGTCATGTGCACCCTCGCGGTCGGCTTTGTTCACCACGAAGATGTCGCCGACTTCCAGAATTCCAGCCTTCACCGCCTGGATGCCGTCTCCCATGCCCGGCGCAAGGAGCACCACGGTCGTGTCTGCGGCTGCAGCGACTTCGACTTCACTCTGCCCCACACCCACGGTCTCGATGAGGATGACATCGAACCCTGCCGCATCCAGCAGCCGCGCAGCCTGTGGCGTAGTCGCAGACAACCCACCGAGATGTCCGCGCGAGGCCATCGAACGGATGTAGACGCCGGGGTCGAGGAAGTGCTCCTGCATACGCACTCGGTCGCCGAGAATGGCGCCGCCGGAGAACGGAGATGATGGGTCGCATGCGAGCACCGCGACTGCCTTACCGAGACTGCGGTAGTGCGAGATGAGCGCACTGGTTGTCGTGGACTTGCCGACTCCCGGGGCACCAGTGAGGCCGATCACCCGGGCAGTCCCCGCAGTCGCCGCGAGTTCACGCATCAATTCGCGCACATCATCGGCGCCGTCCTCGATGATGCTGATACCCCGACCGAGGGCGCGCGGCTGACGCGCGCGAATGCCGGCCAGCAGGTCCACTAAATTCACGCGGGCAACGCTAGGCGATGGTGGTTGCGGTCGCTATCAAGGGCGCGCAGAGGACCGCAGCAGCATCTCGCACATCAGCCATGCGCTCCCACAACTCGCTGCAGGCGGTAGGCCGTTGGCACAAAACCCAGCGCCCGCCACGCAGCGTCGGCCGCGATATTCGTACTTCGCCAGTCAGTGACGACGGCTGTAAAGCCAGAATCCAGCCCGGCATCGATGGTCTGCGTTGCCAACGCCGCGCCCAATCCGCGACGCCGCCACTCAGGCTCAACGTTGACTTGAGCAAGTGTTGCCGAACCCAGCAGCCGCATGAGTCCAGAATGCAGCGAAGACTTCTCTGCTGAGCACAGCAGCGCGAATCCCACAATGTCAGTTTTCGCGCGGGCTACCATCGTGATGAACGCTTCGTCTTCGAGTGTCTCGCGCCACTCACGCTCAGCTTCCGCCTGAGGTTGAGTCGACACTGGCGAGAACACAGGCGACTCTGCGAGAGCCGCAGGCAGCAGCGCCTCAAGACGTGCAAGCGCCGGCGCATCCTTAACCGTCGCGCGACCTATTAAAGGTCCCGCCTCGTGCAACTCACTGCCTGCAGTGACTCTCACGCGTTGTTCATCAAACTTGGCAAGCTCCAAGGTGGCTACAACATGCTGGATACCGAAGGACAGAGAGTGCCAGGCAGGCAACGACGGATCGTTCGCCGCCACATTGACATAGAAGTCCCGCGCACCCTGATTTGCCGCCGACTGTGCTGCCGCTGCCCACATCGCCCGTAGCTCGTGGCTACTGCTCGCGACGTGCGACTGGGCCAAGGTCCACCACGTTCCCTGCCACATCGCACTTGGGGAGGGTTCGATGACCACGTGGCCGGCATACCTGCCGGCATGGGTGCCCACCACAGCACAGCCCTGAGCAACGGCTACCGATTGAGCGAGAATCTCGGTGAGTTCACTCGTCGCGAGACCACTTCTGACGCCCAGGTCGCTCTGCGCCAGAGCTGCAGCAGCAGATGACCCGTGC
>CAYFKX010000124.1:0-4199 GCA_964343545.1 uncultured Bifidobacteriaceae bacterium
CGGGAGCGAATCGCTACCCAGCTAGGGGACGGCCTTGGGCTGGATATCCGGGTCCTGGCCCCGGCCGCGCCAAGTTGGCGACATGGTCAGCGGCACGTGGCTGGTCGCGGACCGCGCGACACGTACGGGTGACCCACTCGCGGCTTGACCCGCCGCCTGCGCAAGCCACGTAACAGTCGGTGTCAACAGCCAATTCCCACCGATGGTTCGCCCACGACCTGCAAATGGGACATAAATGTCTCCTTTCGGCGTGATAGTGGCCGTTTCACGGCTCAGCGCCTGTTGATGCCTGTGGATATGGGTACCCACAAGGACTAGGGGTAAATCGGTCTAGACACGTCTCAGGGCTGCCAGACACACAATCGCTAGTTCGCGACATATAGGATTGTGCCCACATCCACACCCATAACAACCCCCACATCCGCCCGATTTGAACCTGCCAGAAAGGCCCCTCGTGTCTTACGACGCCAGTGCCATCCAAGTGCTTGAAGGTCTCGACGCCGTGCGCAAGCGCCCCGGTATGTACATCGGCTCCACCGGTGAGCGCGGCCTGCATCACCTCGTCTACG
The DNA here is from genome assembly GCA_964343545.1 of uncultured Bifidobacteriaceae bacterium. Lineage (GTDB taxonomy): Bacteria > Actinomycetota > Actinomycetes > S36-B12 > UBA5976 > RFTO01. The sequence continues at coordinate 570 of CAYFKX010000124.1, forward strand.
AGGTCGTCGACAACGCCGTCGACGAAGCCCTCGCCGGCTACTGCACACACATCGACGTCACCCTGCTGGCCGATGGCGGCGTCAGGGTCATCGACAACGGTCGCGGCATCCCGGTCGACGAGCACCCAGTTGAGAAGAAGCCAGCCGTGGAAGTGGTGCTCACCGTGCTGCACGCCGGCGGCAAGTTCGGCGGTGGCGGGTACTCAGTCTCCGGCGGTCTGCACGGGGTCGGTGTGTCCGTGGTCAACGCATTGAGCACCCGCCTGTCGGTGGAGATCCAGCGCGAAGGCTCGCTGTGGCGTCAGTCGTACACCCACGGTGTCCCCGACGCGAAACTGGAGAAGGGCGAGAAGACCGACACCACTGGCACCACGGTCACCTTTTGGGCCGATGGCGAGATTTTTGAAACCACCAACTACGACTTCACGACGCTGTCGCGCCGCTTCCAGGAGATGGCGTTCTTGAACAAGGGGTTGACCATCACATTGCGCGATGAACGCGCTGGTGCGGTCGAGGTTGTGGAAGACACCGATGCCGACATCGTCGCGTCGCAGACGGTGCAACGCCATGTCACCTACTGCTATGAAGGCGGCATCGCTGACTTCGTGAAGCACCTCAACGCGAGTAAGGGTGTGTCGCACCCGACCGTGCTGCACTTTGAGGCCGACGCCACCGACACCAAGATGTCCGCAGAGATCGCACTGCAGTGGAACTCCGGGTACGCCGAAAGTGTCTACACATTCGCCAACACCATCAACACCACCGAAGGTGGGACGCACGAAGAAGGTTTCCGCGCCGCGTTGACGAGTTTGATGAACAAGTACGCGCGCGAGTGGGGTGTGCTGAAGGAGAAGGACGACAAGCTCACCGGTGAAGACATCCGCGAGGGACTGACCGCCATCGTGTCAGTGAAGCTCGGCGAGCCCCAGTTCGAAGGACAGACCAAGGGCAAGCTCGGCAACACCGAAGCTAAGTCATTCGTGCAGAAGGTCGTCAACGAGCGGCTCGGCGACTGGTTCCAAGCCAATCCCAGCGAGGGCAAAGACATCGCGCGCAAGGCGGTGGCCGCATCCCAGGCGCGTATCGCCGCGCGCAAGGCACGCGACCTAGCCCGCGGGCGCAAAGGACTGTTCGGCGGCGGCAGCCTGCCAGGCAAACTCACTGACTGCGCCTCTAATGAGCCGGAGATCTGCGAGTTGTTCGTCGTCGAGGGCGACAGCGCTGGTGGTTCGGCGAAGCAGGCACGCGACCCAAACGTCCAGGCAATCCTGCCGATCCGCGGAAAGATTTTGAACGTCGAGAAGGCGCGCATCGACAAGGTGCTGCAGAACAACGAGGTGCAGGCGCTGGTCTCAGCGCTTGGCACCGGTGTGCAGGACGACTTCGACATCAACCGCCTGCGCTATCACAAGCTCATCCTCATGGCCGATGCCGATGTCGACGGTCAGCACATCCGCACGTTGCTGCTGACTTTGTTGTTCCGATTCATGCGCCCGCTCATCGAGCACGGTCACGTCTACCTCGGCCAGCCGCCGCTGTACAAGATCAAGTGGAGTGGCAAGGGCGAGCAGCCGGACTACGCGTTCAGTGACCGCGAGCGTGACGCACTCATCGAACTCGGCCAGTCCAACGGCCGGCGGCTTCCCAAGGAAGAGGCCATCCAGCGCTACAAGGGACTCGGCGAGATGAACTGGCAGGAGTTGAAGGAGACCACCATGGACCGCGACCGCCGCGTGCTGCTGCAGGTCACCCTCGATGACGCCGCCCAAGCCGACGAGATGTTTAGCGTGCTTATGGGCGAAGACGTCGAGAGCCGACGCTCGTTCATCCAGCGCAATGCCCGCGATGTGCGTTTCCTCGACATCTAGGAACGCACAACCACGTAACGCCGCACGGCAGACACACCGCGCACCGCGCGCGATAACGAAGCACAAACGTAGGGCCCGACCACCGAAGGCTGAAGGACACAGCAGATGACTGAGAACACAGATCTCGAGACCACAGCCGACCGCATAGAGCCGGTCGACCTGCAGGTCGAGATGCAGCGCTCCTACCTCGACTACGCGATGAGCGTCATCGTCTCGCGTGCGCTGCCTGATGTGCGCGACGGTCTGAAGCCAGTGCACCGCCGCGTGCTTTACGCAATGTATGACGGCGGTTACCGCCCCGACCGCTCCTACAACAAGAGTGCTCGCGTTGTCGGTGAGGTGATGGGCAACTACCACCCGCACGGAGACAGTGCCATCTACGACACCTTGGTGCGTTTGACGCAACCGTGGGTGCTGCGCTATCCGCTGGTGGATGGCCAAGGCAACTTCGGCTCCCCCGGAAACGACGGCGCTGCCGCCAGTCGCTACACCGAGTGCCGGATGGCACCGCTGGCGATGGAGATGCTGCGCGACATCGACGAGGAGACCGTCAACTTCGTCCCCAACTACGACGGCAAGAACCAGGAGCCGACGGTCTTGCCGAGCCGATTCCCCAACCTGCTCGTCAACGGCAGCGCTGGTATCGCCGTGGGCATGGCCACGAACATCCCGCCGCACAACCTGCGCGAGGTGGCTTCGGCTGTGGAGTGGGCGCTGGACAACCCCGATGCGGACCGCGAGACCACGCTCGCCGCGGTGATGGAGCGGGTCCCCGGCCCGGACTTCCCCACCCGCGGACTTATCGTCGGTCGCCGCGGCATCGACGATGCCTACCGCACCGGCCGCGGGCTCATCACCATGCGCGGTGTCGTCGAAGTGGTCGAGGACTCCCGCGGGCGCACCGTGCTGCGCGTCACCGAACTGCCCTATCAAGTGAACCCCGACAACCTCATCAGCAAGATTGCTGAGCTGGCCAACGGCGGCAAGGTGACCGGCCTGGCCGACATCATCGACCAATCCGCTGGCGGCAAGCTGCGCCTGGACATCGTGCTCAAGCGCGATGCCGTGCCGAAGGTGGTGCTCAACCAGCTCTACCGCCACACGCAGCTGCAGGAGACCTTCGGCGCGAACTGTGTTGCGCTGGTCGACGGTGTGCCGCGCACCCTGAGCCTGGACCTGTTCATCCGGCACTGGATCACCCACCAGATTGAGGTCATCCAGCGGCGCACCGCCTATCGCCTGCGCAAGGCCGAAGAGCGCGCACACATCCTGCGCGGCTTGCTCGCTGCCATCGACCGGATCGACGAGGTTATCGCGCTCATCCGGGCATCGGCATCGGCGTCCGCTGCGCAGGAAGGATTGCAGGAGTTGCTCGGCATCGACGAGCTGCAGGCACGCGCAATCCTTGACATGCAGTTGCGCAAGCTCGCCGCACTTGAGCGCAACGAGTTGCAGAGTGAGTACGACCAGTTGATGGCGGCCATCGCCGACTTCCAGGACATCCTCGCCAGCGACGTCCGCCAGCGTTCCATCGTGCGCGAGGAGCTCGCGGAAATCGTCGCCCGCTACGGCGACGAGCGACGCACCAAACTGGTGCAGGCCGAGGGCGAGTTCATCGAGGAAGACCTCATCGAGCAGCAGGACATCGTCGTCACCATCACCCGCGATGGCTACATCAAGCGCACCCGGGCTGACCTCTACCGCGCGCAACGCCGCGGCGGCAAGGGCATCAAGGGGGCCGCACTCAAGCAGGACGATGTGG
>CAYFKX010000125.1:0-705 GCA_964343545.1 uncultured Bifidobacteriaceae bacterium
GTCTCAGGGAGATGTATCTGTGAACCCCCTCCGTGCCTCGGGTCGGATGCGCGCGCCCCGAGTGGGCAGTCTTACGACCATCATCGGGCTACTTTTGGCTAGCGCACCTGCTGTCTATGCTGCCCCAGCGGCGGTCTTCACTTCAAGCACGTCGCAGAGCCCAACTTTGGGGCTAGTGCGCACGAGCACAGCAGTCACCACCACAGTCACTATGACAGCCTCAGCGGCCGCGACTAGTGGCGCGACTGCCGTAACTGCCTTGGACCCAGCTAGCGGTCTGACTGCAAACGCAGCGTGGACGGTCCAGAGCAGCACGTGCAGCAGCAAGACCTTTGCCGTGAGCAGCACCTGCACATTCAATGTGCGCTTCTACTCCGCAAACAAAGGTACGTTCTCCGCTCGCATTCAGTTTGCCTACTCGGCATCGGGCACCCCTGGCACCGAATCGATTCTGTTCACTGCCACTGCTGCCACGACGCCTGGCGCGGTCAGTAACATCACCGCGACACCGCTTGATACCACTAGCGCGACCGTCACGTGGCGCGCACCGGTTGACGATGGCAATAGTGCGATTACTTCCTATCGGCTCAACGTCACGAACAACCTGACCACTGAGCAGGCGGATTACGTTGCAGCCAACGCCGCGACGACTTACTCCCTCTCGGGGCTCGTGCTCGGCACCGCCTACACCTTGAAGGTCTATGC
>CAYFKX010000125.1:837-1480 GCA_964343545.1 uncultured Bifidobacteriaceae bacterium
TGACGAACGCGGCAGCATTCACGTTTGCCCTGCCCGCCCCGGGTGCGCCCAGCGGCCTACAGGCGAGCAACGTGCGGTCCACCACGTTGAGTCTGTCGTGGGGTGCAGTCACAGGATTTGTCGACGGGTATCGCATCCAGGTCTCAACCAGCGGTTTCGCTGGCCCCTACGACGACTTGGCTTCGACCACTGGAACCTCATACAACGTCAGCGATCTGGACCCGGAGACCGGCTACTTCTTCAAGGTCTTCGCTTACAACGCGAGCACGAACGGCGCCGAGAGCATCACCGCGGTGCGCACGCGCGATGCGCTACCTCTGGCACCTACGGACGTAAACGTGACCGACTCGACACTAACGAGCGTGTCACTATCATGGACGTCTCCGCTGGAGGATGTCGACGGTTACGTTGTCGAGGTATCCAGCGACGGCACCAGTTGGGAAGATGTTGGCGGACCAGAGGGAGCGGCAACAAGCTTCACCGTCATCGATCTCGAGCCTGACTCCTACTTGTTCTTGCGGGTCCGTGCCTACAACGCGAATGGCGACGGCACACCTAGCGCGGCTGTCACAGCGTCCACGTTGAGTGGACGACCGAACCCCGTATCAGACCTCCTTGCAACCCCTGGTGCCGAGACTTTCGT
>CAYFKX010000125.1:1490-4190 GCA_964343545.1 uncultured Bifidobacteriaceae bacterium
CCGCTGCGGCACTCGTACCCGTGGTCGGCTACCAGATTCAGGCGCGCTCGGTGCTGTTCTTCGATGGTGGCCTCGAGGCCGGCGACTGGGAGGATCTGGACGAAGTAGGCGCTTCGACGCTCAACTACACCGTCAGCGACCTCACGCCGTGCACTGCCGCCGACACCATGGCCTGCGAGCAGACCGAGTATCGCGTGCTCGCGCTGTCGGAATACGGCGTCTCCGATTCCGGCGCGACAAGCTTTGCGAATCCCTATTTCTTCCTGCCTTCAGCTGTTTTCGATGTCGAGGCGACGACTATCGCCCCCGGCACCGTCACAGTCACCTGGGCGCCGACTTCCGACGGCTCATCACCCCTGTCGGGCTACACCGTGTACTACAGCACCGAACCAGCCGATCTTGACTGCTCCGAACTCAACGAGACCGGCGGGTGCGACCTCATGGCAGACAGCGTGTCCACCACCGACACCGCGGTCACAGTTGAAGGTCTGGATCCAGCGCAGCGCTACTACTTCGCAGTCGTGCCAATGATGGAGTCTGCAGCGTTCGGCGAAATCCCTGGCACCATCGCTACCACGGTGTTTGCGGACGTCCCAGCGGACATCGAAGCAGTGCTCGACCTGCAGAGCTCTGGCGTGAGTTCGAATGGCGTGACGGTGTCGTGGACCGCTCTGAGCAGCGCCTGGGGGGCTGTCACGTACACGGTTCAAATCTCATCAGACGAGGGCGAGACATGGACCACTGTCAGCACCACCATGGAGACGTCGGCGCAGATTACTGCGCTGCGTGGCGGCGGTCGCTACCTCATTCAAGTGATTGCCGCGGATGCGTTCCTCACCACCGATCCCAGCGACCCCCTCGAAGTTGTCATGATTCTGCCTGACGTCACGGACATCACGGCCACCCCAGCGGGCGAAGACTCTGTGTCCATCGCTTGGCAGCATGAAGGGGATTTCGTCGTGACCGGGTACCGAATTCAGACGCGCGCAGTGTACTTCTCCGAGATAGGCGACACCGAACCTGAATGGGAGGACATCGACGACGTTGCCGCAGATGCGAGAGGCTACGTAGTGACCGGCTTGACGCCGTGCCTCCAACCACAGGACTACGCTGGAGTTGACCCGTACTGCCCAAGCACGCAGTACCGTGTCGTGGCCTACAACGATGACACTGAGTCCGCTGGCGAGCCATCTGTGACTGCCGAGCCAGTGTTTACGCTACCAACCACCGCAACCGAATTGTCCGCCACGGTGTTGAGCACAACATCGGTGACCCTGACGTGGAGTCCGAGCACCGACGGCAGTTCACCCTTGTCTGGCTACACCGTGCACTACTCAACGGATGAAGCGGATCTTGAGTGCGCCAATGCAGAGTTGGGTGGCTGCGATGTTGGTGGGGAGGTCATCGAGACATCCGACACCGCGCTCACCATCGAAGATCTGGAGCCCGGCGTCACTTACTACTTCGCAGTCGTTTCCCACATGCAGTCCGCCATCTTCGCCGATGTGCCTGGCTGGGTGAGTGGCACCGTGGCCGCGAACGTACCGGCGATTGTCGAAGCGCCCGCCGACCTGGAAGTGGTCGAGGTGTCAAACTCCAGCGTTCATCTGACGTGGACTGGAGTGGACAGCAGCACTGGATCAGTGGAGTACCTCGTGCAGATCTCACAGGACGGTGGGGACACGTGGGAGGACGCGCAGGTGACCACCGAGACTGACATCACAGTGTCGGGACTGCAAGATGGTGTGTTCTACCAGTTCCAGGTCATCGCGCGTGACGCCTACTCAGCGAGTGACCCCAGCGACTCCGTAGAAGCGCAGACCAACTCCCGCCAGAAGCCGCCACTGCCGACAGTCACGGATTTCTACGTGGACTCACAGACGGGGTTTGTCACGTTCGAAACAGACGGAGATAACGGCGCAACGCACGTGTCCTACCGGGTGCAGGTGGCAGAGGACTTCCCAGGCGGCAAGTCGTTGGGTACTACAGAGTGCGACGTGGATACCTTGGGCTGCGAGGTGCCCGGCGCAGTTTCAGGCACCGCCTACCGCATCCTCATTCTCGGCACATCTGATGGTGGCCACGTGGTCGGTCCGTGGTTCCGGTTCGCCGCACCGGCGATCGAACTGTCCTTAAATGCAGGGCCGAATGTGCTCGTCGGTGACGAGATCACTGCAGAGGTTTCCGGATTACGTCCCGGTGTGGATGCACGCATCAGCATTGCCAACCGCCGCGAGACGGTCACCCCCGATGAAGATGGAAATGCCTCAGTGAGCTTCACCGCCGCCGGCCTCGGTCCACGTCGCATCGTCGTCAAGCAAGACAAACGTTCTGCTATCGACGCAGTCTGGGTGGTGCGCGTCTACGAGCCTCGAAGGGTTCGCCCTGGTCGTGCGGTAACGATCAGAGTGGCTGGAGCCAAGCGAGGCACCACAATCACGCTCGTGCCTTCCATCGGCGAAGTCCAGGAGGTCCAAAATAGCGACGGCAAGGCTAGGTTCTCGCTGACGATTGCGAACGCGGACGAGGTCATCGACTACAGCGTGTACCTTGACGGCCAGTCAATCCTAGACAGTTCGATTTCTGCGACCTAAGCCTCACCCGACATCAGGGAACAGCCCAGACGCGTGGTCGGACCGCCACCAGTCGGTTCCTAGGATTCGGGTGTGGCCAGGCCTGCGGACAGCGACTATCTGACGC
>CAYFKX010000126.1:0-4075 GCA_964343545.1 uncultured Bifidobacteriaceae bacterium
CGAGTACGACTACTTGTTCTGGGTGGGCTGTGCTGGTGCTTACGACGAGAAGGCGAAGCGCACAACCAAAGCGGTTGCAGAGTTGCTGCACATCGCTGACGTGAAGTTTGCCGTGCTTGGAAATGGCGAGACCTGCAACGGTGATCCTGCTCGGCGAGCGGGCAACGAGTTCCTCTTCTTCGAGCAAGGAAAGGCGGTCATAGAAACTCTTGATGCCGCCAAGACCCGTCGCATCGTTGTGACCTGCCCTCACTGCCTGAACACCTTGGGCCGGGAGTACCCACAACTCGGTGGCAACTACGAGGTCGTGCACCACACGCAGTTGCTCGCGCGTTTGGTTGACGAGGGACGCCTGCGCCCGGTCACGGCTGTTGATTCCAATGTCACGTTCCACGACCCGTGCTATCTCGGTCGGCACAACCAGGTCTACGAACCCCCACGCGAAATTCTCGGGGCCATCCCTGGGCTTGCCCTCACCGAGATGCCACGTTCGCGTGACACGTCATTTTGTTGCGGCGCTGGCGGCGCGAGAATGTGGCAAGAGGAAACCGTCGGCAGCCGCGTCAACGAAGAGCGTGCCCGCCAGGCCCGTGAGACCGGCGCTGATGTCGTTGCAGTGGGTTGCCCGTTCTGCACAGTGATGCTGGACTCCGCGGACGAGTCGCTACAGGTGCGCGAGGTGTCCCACCTGCTCCTTGAAAGCGTCAAGCCCCAGGACTAACAACTGCCGAGATCACGGCAAATACGGGTAAAACAGCGGCGCCAACAATTCGGAGTAGGTCGGCGTCAAGTGGTTGGAGTCACGGTAGAGAACCATTCCCTGCCGCACGACATCGCATGGCCGCGGTGCTGGACCGCACAACGTCGGTGTGAAATCGGCGACCGCGACTCCAGGGACCGTGCTCGCTGTGCGCGCATCGATGCCACCGCCTGCAAAACCGAGATCGCGTGGCATCGCGCAGCGCTCAGGGTTCTTGAGATTCTTCGTCACACAAGTCGGAACATCCACACCCATGTGCGGGGTGTCACGCAACACCACAACGCGCGCGCCCGAAGCAACGAACTGTGGCAGAGACCTCAGGATTGCTCGTGTCACTAGCGGCTGAGATTCGTCGATTTCCAAGAACTCCTTGCCGAGGTCTGCACGGTAGCCGTGCTCGATAGTCGCAAGGACGAGCACATCCGGCGGGTTCTTCAACACCGCGGCCAGCACATTGCGTTGCCACGCCGCACACTCGGGGTACTTCAACCCAGTCTTCATGTTCTTGACCGCGAGTTCAAACCACGGGCAGCCGCCTCGGGTCCACGAGATGAGCTTGTAGCCCCGAGCCTTCGCGGCCTTGTTCAGCGCGCCGAACCATTGCACCGCGTGCGAGTCGCCGATAAGCATCACGGTCTTGGCGCCCGTGACATCGCCGTACTCACATGGAAACAGCTCCGGCCCGGCCAACGCCTTCACATGGCATGGCGTGTTGTAAACCAATGGCCGCTGCAGTTGTGCTTCGCGCGGGCCGAGGACATACGTGCCCGGCGGGTACGTGGAAGCGGCGGTCGGGTCGGGCAGGGTCAGCCCACCTGCGGGTTTGTCCACGATGCTGACGCCGCCAACCAGCGCGGTACTCGCCGACGCCACCGCGATCACGACCGCGGTGGCAGTGAACCCCACGAGCAGGGACCGGCGAGCCGAGGTCACAAGCGGCTTGGCGCGGCGGATTGGATCTTCAATGAACCGATACGTCAGCCACGCCAACCCAAGCGCGAGTACCGAGCACACCACCCGTTGCGTGACGGTGATCTCGTGACCGACCCAGGCCACGACCAGTACAAGTGGTGGCCAATGCCATAGGTACCACGAGTAGGAGAGTCGACCGATGAAGCGCATCGGTCGTAATCCGAGCAGCCGCTGGACTGACCAGCGCGGCACTGACCTCGCCCCGATACCGCTGGCAACGACTGCGGCAGTGCCGAGCGTCGGCAACAGCGCATACACGCCGGGGTACGCCGTGCCTGCATCTGCGCCGCGTAGCAATACGAACGAACCCAGCACCGCAACAAAGCCGACAAGCGCTGTGAGCGTGCGCACCAACATCACTCGACGGGCCCAGAAGCTCGCGCTCAATGCGACGGCAGCACCCAGGGCCAACTGCCAGGCACGCGTGGGAGTGCTGAAAAAAGCGTACGGCTGGTTCTTCCCGGTCAACCACAAAGACCAAGCCAGCGATAGCACGCCGACCACGGTCACCGCAGTCGCCCACTGTCGGCGACGGAACGCCGTGATGCCGCGTCGGGCGCAGAACACCGCGATGCCAGCGAACATCAACGGCCACAGGAGGTAAAACTGTTCCTCCACACTCAACGACCAGTAGTGCAGCACTGGGCTCGGCGGAGCGTCGGCAGCGAGGTAATCCACTGCCTGCGCAGCAAAATTCCAGTTCGACACATACGCCGCTGCGGTGATGATGTCTTTGGTGGCCTGTCGAAAACTCAGCGCATCCAGCAGCACGTAACCCGCCGCGAGTGTGGCGAGCAAAACAACGGCCGCAGCCGGCAGCAGTCGGCGCATCCGACGGCCCCAGAACTTCGCCAGCGACAAGCGTCCGGTCTTCTCAACCTCAGCAACAATCAGTGACGTGATCAAGAAACCAGACAGCACATAGAACACATCAACACCGACGAAGCCGCCACCGAACTGCGGCAGATTCGCGTGGAATAGCACGACACCCAACACCGCAACCGCACGCAGGCCTTCGATGTCCGGGCGGTAATCAACTCCACTGCGGGACTTGGATGCCACAGACGTGGAGTTGCTTTCGGAAGTACTGCGTGCGTTGGAGATTTGAGAACCAGCGCCTGGCATCTCGCTCACGATGAGATCAGGGTGCGATGTCGGTGCGGTGGAAGTTCTGCCACGAGCGGCTCTGCGTCGGGCCGCGCTGACCTTGGTATCGCGAGCCGTACTGGGCCGAGCCATACGGGTGCTCCGCGGCGCTGCTCAAGCGGAACAAGCACAACTGCCCGATCTTCATGCCTGGGTAGAGCAGAATCGGCAAGGTCGCAACGTTGCTCAACTCCAGCGTCACGTGACCGCTGAAACCTGGGTCGATGAAGCCAGCAGTGGAGTGGGTAAGCAAGCCGAGGCGTCCAAGGCTGCTCTTGCCTTCGAGGCGGCCAGCCACGTCGTCGGGAAGTGTGATGACTTCGTAAGTGCTGGCGAGCACGAACTCTCCGGGGTGCAATACGAAGGAGTCGTTGGGGTCAACCTCAACCAGACGCGTGAGGTCGGTCTGCTCAATCGCGGGGTCGATGTGCGGATAGCGATGATTCTCAAAGGTGCGGAAGAAGCGGTCGAGTCGCACATCAACACTTGACGGTTGAATCATCCCTGGGTCGTAAGGCTCCAAGGACACTCGGCCGGAGTCGATTTCTGCGCGGATATCGCGGTCGCTGAGCAGCACATGGCGACCCTATCGGCAGGCAGCGGTAGCATCAGGCAGACACGGATGGCGGGTTTTCCGGCCAGCAGTCCGTGCTCGCGGGTGTGGTTCAATGGCAGAACTTCAGCTTCCCAAGCTGACGGCGCGGGTTCGATTCCCGTCACCCGCTCATGTCAATGGCCCAGGGTTGAACCCCTGGGCCATTTGCATGAGCGAGGTCAGACACGACGGGAATCGGGAGGAGCACGCGATTGAGCGTGCGACGGCTCCCGTCACCCGCTCCTCTTGTCACTTCCCCCTGATCCCCTACCCGTGGAGTTGGCGCAGCTCCACTTTGCGGTTGCACGCCTTCGAACCGGCCGCGGCGAGGAGTCGTGCGGTCTCAGCGTCGGGGGCGTCGACGATCCAGAAGCCAGCCATGTGCTCGGGCAGGTCGTGCAACGGACCTTCGGTGACGACGCCAGCACCCGCGCGGTTGTCAAACACCGCAGAAGACTCCGGCCCATGGATGCCCATCGCGTACACCCAGTGACCATCTCGTCGCAGGCCGTCGTTGAACGCATCGATGGCGGTCATCTCGTCACTGCTAGCGGGCTCGTCACCTGTGGCGATCACTGCCATGAAGAAACGCATCTCTACTC
>CAYFKX010000127.1:0-4067 GCA_964343545.1 uncultured Bifidobacteriaceae bacterium
GATGCCGTCGCCGTGACCGCAGGTCCTGGCCTGGTGGGCGCGCTGCTAGTCGGGGTTGCGGCGGCCAAGGCCTACGCAGCAAACCTCGGGGTGCCTTACTTTGGCGTGAACCACCTGGCCGCCCACGTGGCCGTCGACGCACTGGAGCATGGCCCGCTGCCGCAACCGATGATCGCGCTGTTGGTTTCTGGTGGGCACTCGTCGTTGTTGCACGTTGCGGATGTCACGACTGACATCCGTTCTCTCGGCAGCACCCTTGATGATGCCGCCGGCGAGGCTTTCGACAAGGTGGCACGGGTACTCGGCCTGCCCTTTCCCGGTGGGCCGCACATCGATCGCGCTGCTACCGCTGGCGCCGCGGATGCCATCGACTTCCCCCGGGGCCTGACCGCATCACGAGATCTGGTCGAACACAAATACGACTTCTCGTTCTCTGGGCTGAAGACGGCCGTCGCTCGATGGATTGAGGCCCGACAGCGGGCTGGCGAAGCGGTACCGGTTGCGGACGTCGCGGCCTCGTTCCAGGAGGCGGTCGCCGATGTGCTGGTGCGCAAGGCGTTGTGGGCTTGCGCTGACACTGGCATCGACGAACTGCTCATCAGTGGTGGCGTGGCCGCGAATTCCCGCTTGCGGGCGATGGCTCAGCAACGGGCGGAGCAGGTGGGGGTGCGCCTGCGGGTACCTCGGCCAGGCTTGTGCACCGACAACGGCGCGATGGTCGCCAGCCTCGGATCGCTCATGCTCCAGCGGGGGGTTGCTCCCAGCGCACTCGATGCTGGCGCGAACCCCGGGGCTGCCGTCACCAGCGCCTTGGTGACGCCGAGCCTTTGACCCGCAGTGCCCGACGCTGGTGGGTCGGCGACTGGGCAACCACGGGCTGTGGCCCCCGATGAGTTATCCCTGGCTCAGGGCCGAGGCCGAGGTTCCGCTAGGAGGGCTGGTCAAGCGCCGGGTGCTCGTGGGGAAAGTCCGAACCTGACAAAGGAGCCTCGGCCTGCGCGGGCCGCTGCCCCTGGAGTTGGCACTCGAATTGACCGAGTGCCAGAGGGGTCGTAGAGTTCTCTCGTTGGCACTCCCACCCCCGAGAGTGCCAACTTAGAGTTGGCTGCAGCACACCCGCGACGTGCCCGCAGTCGGCAGCAAACCATCCGTAGTCCGTCAGACAGACCTGGAGGGTCAGACCGTGTCGGTCAACATCAAGCCACTCGAGGACCGCATCCTCGTCAAGGCGCTCGAAGCCGAGCAGACCACTGCGTCGGGACTTGTCATCCCCGACACCGCCAAGGAGAAGCCGCAGGAGGGCGAGGTTCTCGCCGTCGGTCCGGGCCGCTTCGACGAGGACGGCGACAAGCGCATTCCGCTCGACGTCAAGATCGGTGATGTCGTCATCTACAGCAAGTACGGCGGCACTGAGATCAAGTACAACGGCCAGGAGTACCTGCTGCTCTCGGCTCGCGACGTTCTGGCAATCGTCCAGAAGTAGTCCTGGGTGCTGCCTAGTGCGGTGACGTCATCGGACGCACGCACTGGGCAGCACACCCATGTGGGGCACCCACAGACCTACCCGTATCTCCACTGATGTGACAGAGGGAAGCAATGGCAAAGATTCTTGAATTCGATGAGGACGCCCGTCGCCGCCTGCAGGCTGGCGTGGACGCACTCGCAGACGTGGTCAAGGTGACCCTGGGTCCTAAGGGCCGCAATGTGGTCATCGACAAGAAGTGGGGCGCGCCCACCATCACTAACGATGGTGTGACCATCGCGCGCGAGGTTGAACTAGAGGACCCGTTCGAGAACCTTGGCGCTCAGCTGGCTAAGGAAGTCGCGACGAAGACCAACGACATCGCTGGCGATGGCACCACGACGGCGACCGTACTCGCCCAAGCGATGGTGAACGAGGGTCTGCGCGTCGTCGCAGCCGGCGGTGCGCCAATGGATCTCAAGCGCGGCATCGACAGCGCGGTCGCAGCCGTGACCGCGCGTCTGCTCGCCGACGCTCGGCCGGTCGCGGACAAGTCCGAGATTGCCAATGTCGCCACCATCTCGTCACAGGACCGTCAGATCGGCGAGCTGCTCGCCGACGCCTTCGACAAGGTCGGCAAGGATGGCGTCATCAGCGTGGAGGAGTCCAGCACCACTGGACTGGAACTTGACTTCACTGAGGGGATGCAGTTCGACAAGGGCTACATCTCGCCGTACTTCGTCACCGACTCCGAGCGGATGGAGACGGTGCTCGACGAGCCCTACATCCTGCTGAGCCCGAGCAAGGTCTCCAGCGTGCAGGACATTCTTCCGCTGCTGGAAAAGGTTGCCCAGAGCGGCAAGCCGCTGCTCATCATTGCCGAGGACGTCGACGGCGAGGCGCTGTCCACGCTCGTGGTCAACCGCATCCGCGGTACTTTCGCATCGGCTGCAGTCAAGGCTCCCGCCTTCGGCGATCGCCGCAAGGCCATGCTCGAGGACATCGCACTGCTCACTGGCGCTCAGGTTGTTGCTGCTGAGGTCGGCTTGAAGCTCGACCAGGTCGGTCTTGAGGTGCTCGGGCGTGCCCGCCGCGTGGTCATCACCAAGGACAACACCACCATCGTGGACGGTGCCGGTGACCCGTCGGTGGTTGCCGATCGCGTCGCGCAGATCAAGCGTGAGATCGACGCCACTGACAGCGACTGGGATCGCGAAAAGTTGCAGGAGCGACTGGCGAAGTTGGCCGGTGGCGTCTGCGTGGTCAAGGTGGGCGCTCACACCGAGGTGGAACTCAAGGAGAAGAAGCACCGCATCGAGGATGCTGTCTCTGCGACTCGTGCGGCCATTGAGGAAGGCATCATCTCTGGCGGCGGTTCGGCACTCGTGCACGCAGCCGAAGCGCTTGAGGGAGACTTGAACCTTACGGGCGACGCCGGTGTCGGCGTGGGCATCGTGCGCCGGGCCGTGGTCGAGCCACTGCGCTGGATTGCGGAGAACGCTGGCGAGCAGGGCTATGTCGTCGTGCAGAAGGTTGCCGAAAAGCCAGTAAACGTGGGCTTCAACGCTGCCACCGGTGAGTATGTCGACCTGGTTGCCGCTGGCGTTATCGACCCGGTGAAGGTCACGCGCTCTGCTCTGCAGAACGCTGCGTCCATCGCGGCGATGCTGCTCACCACCGAGGCACTGGTTGTTGAGAAGAAGGAAGAGGAGCCGGAGGCTGGTGGCCACGGCCACAGCCACCATGGTCACTCGCACTAGTACCTTGCTGGGTGTGCGACTGCGCTGACCTCAGCGCAGTCGTGACCCCGAACAGCACAAGGGCCCCGCACCTGTTGGTGTGGGGCCCTTGGCTGTTGGGGGATGAATGGTCAGCACCATCACCTCAGGTGTGTCCGGACAACGGGGGAGGTGTCCGGGCTCCCGGGTCTTAGGCGGAGACCTCAACAGTCGTGGTGGGCACGGTGTCGGCAGTGCGCCGACCAGTGAGGATGAACTCGCGGTCCTCCTCAGTCAGGCCACCCCAGACTCCGTATGGCTCGCGCACGGAGAGCGCGTGAGCAGCGCACTGCTTCACGACTGGGCAGCGGGCGCACACCGCCTTCGCGGCGTTGTCGCGAGCCATCTTCATTGCGCCGCGCTCGCCTTCGGGGTGGAAGAAGATGCTGGGGTCCTCACCGCGGCATGCGGCGGCCAAACGCCAATCCCACAGGTCTGCGTTAGGGCCGGGGAGCCTCGAAAGGTCTGCCATGTCCGTTCCTTCTGGTGGAGATGCGGGTGTCAGTCGGTCGAGCGGGTGGTTCTGATGGCAGCATTCTAGAAACCGCGTCAAAGGTTGGTCAAGTTACCCCCCTGGCGCGGATGCGGCGCGTTTTCGTGATGTCGGTCACATGCGTGCCCCGTTCAGCGAGCGATGTCCCCAACCTGACCGCAGAATGTGCAAGTGACCAGCCAGAACAACGATGAGGCAGCAATCGTGGGAGCCTCAGAAACCAGTGCGGTCACCCGAACACAGGCGGATGTAGACCCCGGTGACAGCTCGAGCTCAGTCGAGGATTTCGGGTTCACCGTTGCCACGGTCGCTCGGCGCTTAGGTGTAGCCCCCG
>CAYFKX010000128.1:0-4041 GCA_964343545.1 uncultured Bifidobacteriaceae bacterium
ACTTCCTCGGCTGGTACGAGGGCGCCCGGTTGGCAAGTGCGATCTACGTCGGCGCAAACATCGCGCCGATAGCGACAACGCGCATCAGCCGACTGGCCTTTGCTGAGCGACTGCTTGGTGCCTCGCGTCGTGCTGCGTCCTTGGTCGGTCGCGCCGAAGAGGTAGTCGACCTGTGGTCGTTGCTGGAGCCGACCTGGGGAGTGGCGCGCGAGGTTCGTCATGAACAGGCGCTGATGGTGTGCACCGAGGTGGGGCCGAGCGTTGCGTCTGCGCAGGTCGCGGTGACTACACATGAGCAGTTTGAACTCGTGATGCCCGCATGCATCGCCATGTTCACCGAAGAACTTGGAGTCTCGCCGCTGGCTAACGGCATGCACGCGCCGTACCACGCACGCGTGCGCGAACTCATTGAGCAGGGCCGCTCGTACTCGCTCATTGAGCGTGGCGAAGTCATCTTCAAGGCGGAAGTCGGCGCAGCGGCACTGGGAGTGGCGCAATTGCAGGGCGTCTGGGTAGCGCCGGACTACCGAGGTCAGGGTCACGGGGTGGCTGGCGTTGCCGCAGTGACTCGTGCCTTGCTACACGCCGGCTACCAAGCAGTGACTCTGTACGCGAACGAGTTCAACGCGCGAGCCCTGCGGGTCTACGAGCAGGTGGGATTCCGCAAGCACGACACGTTCGCAACCGTGCTGCGCTGAGACGCACGCCCGACGCGGATAGGGTCAGCGGCCATGAGTGGACTGCTGCTGAGGATGTCGACGCTGTTTCTGCGCACGTTGCGCGACGACCCAGCCGACGCCGAACTGCCCAGCCACCGCTTGCTGGTGCGGGCTGGTTTCATCCGCCGAGTCGCCCCTGGCGTCTTCACCTGGCTGCCGCTGGGATTGCACACGTTCCACAACGTGGAGCGCATCGTGCGCGAAGAGATGGATGCGGCGGGCTTTCAGGAGGTGCGCTTTCCCGCGCTTTTGCCGCGGGAGCCGTACGAGGCGACGCAGCGCTGGACTGAGTACGGGCCGAACTTGTTCCGGTTGCAGGACCGTCGTGGCACCGACATGTTGCTCGGGCCAACGCACGAGGAAATGTTCACGCTCACGGTGAAGGGTGAGTTCTCGTCCTACAAGGACCTGCCCATCTCGCTCTACCAAATTCAGACGAAGTACCGCGACGAAGCGCGGCCACGCGCGGGGCTATTGCGCGGGCGAGAGTTCGTGATGAAGGACTCGTACTCCTTTGACCTTGACGACGCCGGCCTCGAGCTCTCGTATGCCAAACACCGAGAGGCATACCAGCGCACATTCGCGCGTCTGGGTCTGAACTACGTCATCGTCGCCGCCCACGCTGGCGCGATGGGCGGCTCGAAGTCCGAGGAGTTCCTCGCTGGATGCGAGCGCGGAGAAGATACGTATGTGCGCTGCACGCGGTGCGACTATGCCGCGAACGTCGAGGCCGTGGCCACCGTTGCGCCGGCGTCGGTTGATTTCGCAAATGCCCCCGCCGCACATGTGGAGGACACACCTGATACCCCGACGATTGCCACGTTGGTCGATGTGTCAAACGCGCGGACGGACTTGCGACGTTCGGACCGCGATTGGACTGCAGCGGACACGTTGAAGAATGTCGTGGTCAAGGTGGCCTACCCCGACGGCACCTCCAAGCCCTTGGTGATCGGCATTCCAGGGAACCGCGAGGTGGATGCCAAGCGCCTTGAGGCGGCGGTGCACCCGGGCACGCCTGTGGCCTTCGATGACGACGACTTCGCTGCGAACCCGCTGCTCGTCAAGGGCTACATCGGCCCGCAGGTACTCGGTAGCGAGTCCGCCAGCGGCATTGAGTACCTCCTTGACCCACGCGTTGCCGTCGGCACCCGCTGGATCACCGGCGCCAACAAGCACGGCCAGCACGTCTTTGACTTGGTCTGCGGACGGGACTTCACTGCCGACGGCGTCATGGACGTGGCCGAAGTTCGCGAAGGCGACATCTGTCCGAGCTGCCAGCAAGGTGAACTGGTATCTGCCCGCGGTATCGAAATTGGGCACATCTTCCAGCTCGGTCGCAAGTACGCGCATGCCTTGGGATTGACCGTGCTCGACGAGAACGGCAAGCCCGTGGTGGTGACCATGGGCTCGTACGGCATCGGCGTCTCGCGGGCAGTCGCGGCCATCGCCGAGCAACGCCATGACGACCGCGGTCTGCTGTGGCCGCGCGCGGTGGCGCCAGCGGATTTCCATGTGGTGGCAACTGGCAAGGACGACGCTGTGTTTGCTGCAGCCGAGGAATTAGTCGCTTCGCTGACAGCTGCCGGCGCACGTGTGCTGTTCGACGACCGTCGCCAGGCATCCCCTGGCGTGAAGTTCAACGACGCCGAACTCATCGGAATCCCGACTATCGTCACTGTGGGCAAACGCCTCGCCGATGGGGTCATTGAAGTCAAGGATCGAGTTGAAGGCACTGTGCGCGAATTGCCCGTGGCACAGGCGGCTGCAGGCTTGCTCGAGATGCTCGGCTAGTGCCCGAACTTGAGCCGCTGACAATCGTCGGCTTGCTCCTCGCTGCAGCGTGTGCAGGGTGGATTGATGCGGTGGCTGGCGGTGGCGGGCTCATTCAGTTACCAGCGCTGTTACTTGGTTTGAACGGTCAGGCACCGGCGACAGTGCTCGGCACGAACAAACTGTCGTCGGTGGTCGGCACATCCGCCGCGACCGTCACTTACGTGCGCCGCGCGGATGCACGCCCGGATGTTGCAACTGCGGCCACTATGGCCGCCACTGCTTTCGTCGGCTCCATGGGCGGCGCCGCATTGGCAACCCGCGTCTCGCCGGATTTCTTTCGTCCATTCGTTGTGGTGATGCTCGTGCTCGTGGGGGCGTGGACCGCATTGAGGCCGGCGTTGGGCCAGTCCGAAAAGTTGCGGTGGGGCCGTAGTCGACGGCATTTCGCTGCCGTTGCACTCGCCGGACTTGTCATCGGCTTCTATGACGGCATCTTCGGCCCCGGCACTGGCTCGTTCCTGGTGTTCCTGCTGGTCGGCGTCGTCGGCTACTCGTTCTTGCGTGCCTCGGCGACCGCAAAGATTGTCAACCTGGGCACGAATATTGCTGCGCTCGTGGTCTTCGCCCCTGCCGGTCACGTGATCTTTGGGCTGGGGTTGCTCATGGGTGCCTGCAACCTCATCGGCGCCGTGGCGGGTGCGCGCATGGCCGCCGCGCGGGGCAGCAGTTTTGTGCGGATTGCATTCCTGGTCGTCGTGGTTGTGATGATTGCGCGCATCGCTTGGACCTGGGTCTGAGTGACGTCGGTGCGCGTCGACGCCTGCACACTATGGCGGGTTATCCTTGCCACGCTGGGCGTAGCCCAGTGACAACTGAGCAGTCACAACAGGATCATTGCCCGCGGGCTGAGACTTTGTGCGCTGCCCGCATCCTGAGGAGACGCAGTGAGCACCCCTGACTCCGTGCGCGCGGTCATAGAGCCTGCTGTCACCGCAGCTGGCTGCGACCTTGAGGATGTTCAGATTCGTTCGGCTGGGCGCCGGCAGTTGGTCCGTGTGCTCATCGATGCCGACGGCGGAATCAGTCTGGATCTGGTGGCGCAGGTGTCTCGTGATGTATCCGAGGCGATGGATGCTGCGGACAGCCGACTTGGACTCGGCGCTTACGTGTTGGAAGTTTCGTCCCCTGGGGTGGAGCGCCCGTTGACTCTGCCCCGTCATTTCCGACGAGCGCAGGGCCGGCTCGTGCGCCTCACGATGCGCGATGGGCGCACCGTGGAGGGTCGCATTACCGCCGCAGATGACGAGCGCATCACTGTGACCAAGGCGACCAAGGTCAACACTGTGGCTGTGGCAGACATCGTCTCAGGGCAGGTGCAGGTGGAGTTCAAGAGCACGACTTCTGCGCAGGCGCAAGCAACCGATGCAGCAGAGCACGGCGATGGTGTTGACCACGACGATGAGGACCTTGGTGACGACGACGGTGCTGACGACGGTGCTGACGACGGTGCTGACGACGGTGCTGACGACGGTGATCAGGACTTCACTGG
>CAYFKX010000129.1:0-4028 GCA_964343545.1 uncultured Bifidobacteriaceae bacterium
GAGCGGGCGACGGGGTAGCGAGCCGCAATGTCGCGCAGCTCCTGCATGGTCGTGGAATCAATCATCGGTCGACGCCTCCCATGACCGGGTCGATGGATGCGACCGCGCCGATGATGTCGGCGACCTGGCCGCCTTCGCTCATCGCCGCAACTGCCTGAAGGTTGTTGAACGAGGGGTCGCGGAAGTGCACTCGGTACGGGCGCGTGCCGCCGTCGCTGACCATGTGCACGCCGAGCTCGCCGCGCGGCGACTCCACTGCTTGATACACCTGGCCAGCCGGGACCCGGAAGCCCTCGGTCACCAACTTGAAGTGGTGAATCAGGGCTTCCATCGACTCGCCCATGATCTTCTTGATGTGGTCCAGCGAGTTGCCCATGCCGTCGCTGCCGATGGCCAATTGCGCGGGCCACGCGATCTTCGCATCGGCAACCATGACCGGACCGGGCTGGAGGCGGTCGAGGCACTGCTTCACGATCTTGATGGACTCGTTCATCTCGGCCACGCGCAGCAAGAACCGCCCGTAGACATCACAGGTGTCCACAGTCGGCACCTCGAAGTCATAAGGCTCATAGCCACAGTACGGCTGCGACTTTCGCAGATCGTGTGCCAAACCGGTTGAACGCAGGACCGGCCCGGTCACCCCAAGTGCCGTGCAGCCGGCGAGGTCGAGGAAGCCGATGCCGACGGTGCGCCCCATCCAAATCTGGTTGTCCACGAGCAAGTCCGTGGTGTCCTTCAACCGACCGGGCAGGATCTCCAGCGTCTCGCGAATCTTCTGCTCGGCATCAGCCGGCAGGTCTTGTGCGAGGCCGCCAGGGCGGATGTACGCGTGGTTCATGCGCAAGCCGGTGATGAGCTCGAACAAGTCGAGGATGAGCTCACGCTCGCGGAAGCCGAAGATCATCGCCGAGAGCGCGCCGAGCTCCATGCCACCGGTCGCCAAGGCGACGAGGTGCGATGAAATGCGGTTGAGCTCCATCATCATGACGCGGATGACATTCGCTCGCTCAGGAATCTGGTCGGTGATGCCGAGCAGCTTCTCCACCGCAAGGCAGTACGCGGTCTCGTTGAAGAACGGCGACAGGTAGTCCATGCGCGTGACGAATGTGACGCCCTGGGTCCAGGTGCGGTATTCAAGGTTCTTCTCGATACCTGTGTGCAGGTAGCCGATACCGCAGCGGGCCTCGGTGACCGTCTCACCTTCGAGCTCCAGCACCAGGCGCAGCACTCCGTGCGTCGACGGGTGCTGCGGTCCCATGTTCACGATGATGCGCTCGGTCTGGCCCGGGGCGGCACCTGCGACTGTCTCCCAGTCCTGGCCCGAGACTGTGTAGACGCGTCCCTGCGTGGTCTCGGTGAACGCCGCGTACGGGTCGGCAGTGGTGTCGTATGTCATGAGTAGGACCTGCGCTTGTCTGGTGCGGCGATGGTCGCGCCCTTGTACTCGACATCGATGCCACCGAGCGGGTAGTCCTTGCGCTGCGGATGTCCGGGCCAGTCGTCGGGCATCTCGATCCGAGTCAGCGCCGGGTGGCCGTCGAAGATGATTCCGAAGAAGTCCCAGGTCTCCCGCTCATGCCAGTTGTTCGACGGGTAGACGTCGACAATCGACGGAATATGCGGGTCCGCGTCGGACACAGCGACTTCCAGCCGCAGCCGGCGGTTGTGCGTGACCGACAGCAGCGGGTACACCGCGTGGAGTTCGCGGTCCTTCTCGAACGGGTAGTGCACGCCGTTGACACCCATGCACATCTCGAACCGAAGCTCGTCGCGCAGCACTCGGGCGACAGCGGGCAAGTGCTCGCGCGCGACGAAGAGCGTCAGCTCGCCGCGGTCGACCACGACCTTCTCGAACACTGAGTCAGCCGCTACGCCTTTGCCGGACATGGCGGCGGCTACTGCATCAACGGCCTCGTCGAACCAGCTGCCGAATGGGCGCGCACTCGCAGGCGTGATTTCGACATGCTGCACAAGCCCGCCGAAACCGGAGGTGTCACCGCCCATGCTCGGTGCGAACATCCCGGTCTTCGTGGTGACCGTGCCAAGCAACTGCGCATCTGCCGGCACGACCGGCAGGTTCTGGGAATCGCTCATCGCAACAGCCCTCGCATCGCCGAGGTCGGCGCAGCAGCCAACGCTTGCTGCTCCTGCTCGGCGAGTTCCTTCACCCGATGCGGGCCAAGCTTGGTGTCGGAGATCTGGTCATGCAGTTTCAAGATGGCGTCAATGAGCATCTCCGGCCGCGGCGGGCAGCCTGGCAGGTAGATGTCAACGGGTACGACGTGATCAACGCCTTGCACAATCGCGTAGTTGTTGAACATTCCGCCGCTGGATGCACACACACCCATGGCCAGGACCCACTTCGGTCCGGGCATCTGGTCGTAGATCTGGCGCAGGACCGGCGCCATCTTCTGGCTCACGCGACCAGCGACAATCATGAGGTCGGCCTGGCGAGGCGATGCGCGAAAAACCTCCATGCCGAAGCGCGCCAAGTCGTAGCGGGCACCGCCAGTGGTCATCATCTCGATGGCACAGCACGCCAAGCCGAAGGTCGCGGGCCACAGTGCGCTCTTGCGCGCATAGCCGGCGAACTTCTCGACAGTGGTGAGCAAGAAGCCGCTCGGCAACTTCTCCTCTAAGCCCATGGTCCGTCCTTCGTCAGTCGTGCGTCAGTGTCAGCCGGGTCAGTTGTCCCACTCGAGCCCGCCGCGTCGCCAGACATAGGCGTAGGCGACGAGGACGGTGGCGATGAAGAGCACCATCTCGATGAGCCCGAACAACGCGAGGCGGTCGAAGGTGACCGCCCACGGGTAGAGGAACACGATTTCGATGTCGAACACGATGAAGAGCATCGCCGTGAGGTAGTACTTCACCGGGAAGCGACCGCCACCAGCTGGCTGCGGGGTGGGCTGGATGCCGCACTCGTAGGCCTCGAGCCGTGCGCGGTTATAGCGCTTCGGTCCGGTGATGCTGCCCACGGCCACGGAGAAGATGGCGAATCCGAATGCCAGCAGGCCGAGGATGAGGATGGGGAGGTATGCGCTCATGGTGAGTCACTCCCCTCTTGCCTCGGCGATTTCCCGGCAGGTTCCACGTCATACATGATGAACGCAGGCTGAGCCTGCGCGGGCATAATCCTAGAAGCGAGGTGCGCTCGCTGCCCGTCAGGGGCTGAGGTGTTTCTCTGCTCGGGGCGAGTGCGACCACTCGCACGTATCCACCACCCTGAGCCTCGGGCAATAAGCCCTGCGAGGGGGGATTCGGCGGCCGCTAAGGGAGCTCGGTCAGCGACTGCTTCGGTGTACCGCGACGATGCCACCGGTCAGATTGCGCCACTGGACCTGCTGCCAGCCGACTGCCTGCAAACGCGCGGCGAGTGCGGACTGCTCTGGCCACGCGGCGATGGAGTCCGCGAGGTATTCGTAGGCGCTGGGATTGCTCGCGAACATCTGGGCCATGCGACGCACAGCCGATGCGAGGTAGCGCTGGTACAACGTGCGCAAGACCGGGTTTGTCGGTGTGCTGAATTCACAAATGACCAGCCGGCCTCCCGGGCGCACCACCCGTCGCAATTCAGACAGCGCCAGGTCTAGGTCGGAGACGTTGCGAAGTCCGAAGGACATGGTCGCCGCGTCAAAGCTCTCATCGGCGAACGGCAGCCGCAGCGCATCTGCTGCGACGAATTGAACCTGCGGGTACTGGCGGCGTCCCTGAGCGAGCATGCCCAGCGAGAAGTCAGCGGAGACGACCTGGGCCCCGGATGCCAGCAACGGCACGGACGATGTTCCAGTCCCCGCAGCGAGGTCCAGCACCCGTTCGCCGGGCTGCGCAGCGACGGCATCGCAGACGATTCGCCGCCACCGCTTGGTCTGCCCTAGTGAGAGCAGGTCGTTCACGATGTCGTACCGGGCGGCGACCCGGTCAAACATGCCGGCAATCGCGGACGGGTCCTTGTCCAGCCCCGGGCGGCTGTCTGGCGGTGGGGTGGACATGGGCGGCATTGTGGCAGCGCACGGATGCCCGTGCAG
>CAYFKX010000130.1:0-4002 GCA_964343545.1 uncultured Bifidobacteriaceae bacterium
TCCTTCGGGTTGTCGAGGGCCTACCTGGCGCGGCTGACGACGATGGTGGTCGCCTGGGTGGTCTTCCTGAGGTTACTTCTGACGGCGTTCACCTCGATGTCGAACCGGCAACGAGTACTGGCGACGTGCCTGTTGCGCGGGCGAACTCAGGACTGGCAGTGGTTGAACTCGCCGGGCTCGTGCGCAGTGGCGCGGATACGCTAAGCGAGGACATTGCGGCAGTAATTGACGCAATTGAGTCACAGCGCATGGAGGCGGTCCAGAGGTGAGCCAGGAGACACTCAGCCTGCTGTCGAACTACTCGGCGTACGCCGCGCTTGTGGTCGCCAGTCTTGCGTTTGCTTGCTTCATCGCATCTTTCGCCATGAGCCGTACGGTGACTGATGCGCCCGCACAGGCAGAGTTAGTCGCTGTGGGCTCGGGTGCCAACGCGGGTGCAGTACTGGTCAGCAGCCTTCCAACGGGGTCAGCGGCGACATCGGATTCCGGGGCAACCCCGAGTGACGCTGGTGTGCCGCGTGGCCGTCGTTGGGCGAATATCGGGCTGTCGCTGTCGTGGCTGCAAGCCAGTTTGCTCCTTGCGGCAGTGGGATTTCGTGGCTGGTCGGCGGAACGCTGGCCGTTGGGAAACATGTATGAGTTCGCTGTATTCGGCGCGTTTGCGGTGACCGGAGCGTTCGTCATCGCGTCGTTGCGCACCGATGTCCGCTGGCTTGGCGTACTGGTCTCAGGCTTTGTGCTCGTCGATCTGGGTATTGCGGTTTTGCTGTTGTTCACTGAAGCAGCACCGCTCGTGCCAGCGCTGCGTTCGTACTGGCTGGCCATCCACGTCACCGCCGCGGTGCTGTCGACCGGTGGATTCACCCTCGGCTCAGGTGCCTCACTGGCGTATCTCGCAGTCGAGCGATTTCGCCGGCGTGAGTCACAAGGCGAGCCAGTCAAGTTCACTCGTTGGGTTGCTGCGCGAGTACCGGACACGAAGAAACTTGATGCTTTCGCTTACCGAGTGCACGCTTTCACGTTCCCGCTGTGGACGTTCGCCGTCGTAGCTGGCGCAATCTGGGCACAAGCCGCTTGGCATCGATACTGGGGCTGGGACCCAAAGGAGACTTGGTCGTTCGTCATCTGGGTTGTCTATGCCGCATACCTGCATGCCCGTGCCACTGCCGGCTGGAAGGGCGCACGCGCAGCCTGGCTTTCGGTGTGGGGTTTCATCGCAGTGCTGTTTAACTTCTTTGTGGTGAACATCTTGTTCGTCGGTCTTCACTCGTACAGCGGACTGTGAGCTGAAATGGTTCGCGTCCTCATTGTGCTCGCTGTCATCGCGCTGGTGCTCATGCTCTGGTCCTTCTTCGATGTCCTACAAACCGCGCGCCCGCGGGTTGGCTCAAAGGGACTGTGGCTGCTTGGCGTCCTACTGCTTCCAGTGCTCGGTCCGGTTGCATGGATTGCATATGCCCGCCCGCGTCGAGCGAAGCGACCTCCGCGTCGCGGGGTAGCGCCAGATGATGATCCCGACTTCCTGCTCGGGTTGTAGGAGATTCGCTGGCATCTCGACAGTCGAGTGTGACTTGTCGATATAGGCACTCGGGGTAGTTCACTGACATTGCCTCATGCCCACGGACGTTGAATGCCTAGCCTGAGAGGGTGCGCCATTCAGTCGGACTCGCGGTCGTCATCACGCAGAAACAGACCCGAGTACTGTCATTGAATGATGCACACGAGGTTGCCGTCGTTGAAGTACCCGAGGGCACAAGCCGACGTTCACATGCAGTGCAGGACCGGCATCACCGCCCCGATCGTCCGTTCCAATACAGCGACGCCTACTTCGCAGAAATTGCCCGCGCGTTGTCAGCGGATGTGCCGCTCGTGCTTGTCGGGCACGGGCACGGTCAGTCGAACATCGCAGCAGGGTTTTCGGAATATTTGGTGCGAACGCATTCCCCGTTGGCGACTCGCGTGCGCGCACAGGTGCAGACCGACCTCAGCGCACGCACTCCCCGTCAAATCGTGGCGCTAGTTCGAGCGCGGCTCGACAGCGACCGCAACCTGCACACCGATGACAGCCTGGATGGCGTCGCTTAGAGCGGACAGGAAGTCTGCGCGAGACAACACATCGAAAGTATGGGCGCCGGCGAACTTGTCGCGGTCCGCGAAGTCAAGCCACACCGTGGAGTCACCACCATCGCCTTCCCAGCGGGACACTCGCGCATCGAAAAGAGCTAGCCAAGCCGTGCGATGAGCCCGCTCTAGTTCGTCCAAAATCTCAAGCCATCGAAGTCGTAAGGCGGGCAGGTCTGGTGTGGAGTGAGTCCAGGGGTTCCTGGAATTGCCCTTGGCTGTGTTCATGACCGAGTCACCACAACGAGGGCAAGTGCGAGTGCGGAGACAGCGAGGGCGCCACGACTTGTCGAGGCCAACACCGGCACCAGCGCGGGTCCATAGGCATTGCCCAGCGCGCGCCTGCCGAGTGTCAGCGTCCAGCCAGCGGCAGTTGCGCCCAGCAGTGTGATGGCAAACGTGGGCAGGGTCGAACTCACCGCGAGCACGATGGCAAGCATGCCCACTGCGGTCATGACGACATAGGCAAGCCGGCCACGTCGGTCGCCTAGGCGGACCGCAAGGGTGCGTTTTCCCTGCGGTGCATCGGTGGCGATGTCACGGATGTTGTTCACCATGAGCACGGCTGCAGCAAGTAGGCCTTCGCCAGTTGCGGCCCACAGCGCCGACGTCGTGATAGTGCCGCTCATTGCGAACACAGTGCCTAAAACTGCGGCAAGACCGAAGAAGATGAAGACGAACACTTCGCCAAGACCGGCGTACCCGTAGGGCCGGCTGCCTCCGGTGTAGAACCACGCGGCCGGCACGGCTGCAGCCCCGATGAAAAGCAAACGCCAGTCGCCAGCAACGGCCACGACGGCCAGCCCACATGCGCAAGCGGCGGCGAAACTGAGTAGCGCTGCGCGTTTGACTGCGCGTGGAGACGCCAATCCTTGCCCGACAAGGCGCACCGGCCCACCAGTGACCGCGCGCTGTGCGTCAGTGCCGCGGATTCCGTCGCTGTAGTCGTTCGCGTAGTTCACGCCGATCTGCAGGGCGAGTGCCACCGCAGCACAAAGCACCAGCACTAGGACGTTGCGTTCGTGAGGAGCGACGACTGCGGCGGCACCGAGTATCGGGGCAACCGCTAGAGGCAGGGTGCGCGGTCGCGCGCCGTGCAGCCACTCTTGCGGCGATGTCATGGCTTTCCTCGGAACTTAGTCTCATGTGTACGGGTGTGCGGGGGCTGTGCCCATCCTTGCGCATCGGCAACGTCTGTGCCCATGTCGTTCATGCGCGGTGTTGTGAGCATGCCAATTGACTACGACAGTTGCGCTGCGAGGGCGCTACGGTCGGGCTTGCCCGCAGCGGTCACGGGAACATCACGCAGCACCCGCATGCGCACCCGAATGCCGAACTGCTCATGAATGCGGGCTACTGCCGCATCTGACTCATCAGGGGAGATGCCGACTGCAGTGACCGCAAACAACTGGTCGTTGCCCGAACAAACCACGGTGGCAAGACCCAAGTCTCGAAGTACCGTCTCAACTGCGCTGATGGAAACGTTGATCCCGTTCACGATGACAACGTCGTCCACCCGACCATTGATGTGAATACGACCTTGAGCGTCGATTCGGCCAAGGTCGGGCATCGTGACGCAACGCTGGACTCCTGCACTGCCGACTGATTGCTCGACGTTCGGTGGCATTGCGGCGGGCATGTGCCGATAACCGAGCATCACCGGCGGCCCGCAAATGACGACCCTGCCGTCATCGGCGATGCTGACCGTGACATCGCGCAGAGGCTGGCCGTCGTACACACATCCGCCACAGGTTTCCGTCGCACCGTAGGAGAGCACGACGTTCACACCGGCGCCACTCAGTGTTGTGATGAGTTCGCTCGGGATTGCTTGACCGCCAAGCAGGACCGCATCGAATGTGGCCAGCGCGGCGAGGGCGTCTG
>CAYFKX010000131.1:0-3977 GCA_964343545.1 uncultured Bifidobacteriaceae bacterium
AGCAGTTCTCTGCGCACTTGCTGATGCGCTTGTTGCAGGAAGCAGGCTTGCCCGACGGCGTCATCAACATGGTGACTGGCGACGGCAAGTCAGTGAGTGAAGTCGTCCTCGCTGACCGTGACCTTGCTGGCATCCACTTCACTGGTTCCACGGGCGTGTTCCAGCACCTCTGGCGGGAGGTCGGCAGTCGTATCGACCAGTACCGGACTTACCCGCGACTGGTCGGCGAAACCGGTGGCAAGGACTTCGTCCTTGCCCACTCATCTGCGGACCCGGCGGTGCTCACGACGGCACTGCTGCGTGGGGCATTTGAGTATCAAGGGCAGAAGTGCTCCGCCGCCTCGCGCGCCTACATTCCGCGCAGCGTCTGGCAGCAGATGGACACCGAGTTTCTGCACCTAACGTCGCAGTTGCGCTTCGGCGACGTGACCAGTGACTTCTCCTTGTTCATGGGTGCGGTCATTGACAACCGATCGTTTGCTCGGGTGAGCGCTGCGATTGACCGTGCTCACGCTGACCCCACGGTGACTGTGGCTGCTGGTGGGACCTACGACGACTCTCAGGGCTACTTCATCGCCCCCACGGTGTTGCTCGGCACCGATCCTGACAAGGAGTTTTTCTGCGACGAGTACTTCGGTCCGGTGCTTTCTGTGCATGTGTATGAGGACCAAGACTTCGACTCGATGCTCGCCTTGGTTGATCGGACCTCGCCGTATGCGCTCACCGGCTCAATCGTCGCCAATGACCGACATGCTGTGACGAAAGCCCTTGAGTCGCTGAGGTTCTCTGCCGGAAACTTCTACATCAACGACAAGCCGACGGGTGCAGTAGTCGGACAGCAGCCGTTCGGAGGCGGCCGCGCTTCGGGGACCAATGACAAGGCCGGTGCACTGCAGAATCTCTTGCGTTGGACGAGCACACGTTCAATCAAGGAGACACTGTCGCCACCGACGGATCACAGATATCCGCACATGGGTTAATGGGCTGCTGCCCAACGCTGACTTGCCTCCCCGCGCAGTGAGAGGGCTTGGCCAAGTTGAGCGCCGGCGGTCGCCGTGAAGGCTCGCAGGTGCGCGGGCAAATGCAGTTCGTAGTCACCAACAAACGTTGCTTTGCTTCCAGAAGTCGGTGTGGGCTGAGGTCGCACCTGCAATGCACCATGTAGGCGGCCTTGGACTGCTGGACCTGAGATGGTGCTCTCAAGGTGAGCAAGTTCTTCACCGCTCCACGTCACTGTGTCTACGGCGGTCAGCACCATGAATCCCAGACGCATGCGGCGGGTCCAGGTCGCAATTTCGCTATCGCACGTCAGGTTTACCGTTTCCGCGCGCTCGAGAGTTGCTAGATGCTCGTAAAAGGTCACGTCCAGAAACATCGGTCGCACGTCACTGATGTGGACTGCGAGCCCAAACTCAACACTGATTGCGACCATGGCACCGGAACCTCCGCAATCGTCATCAGGTGGCGCACGCCACAGCAGAAGGGACATCACACCCGAGCGGTACTCCTGCACCGAAGGCTACGCTGAGGCACGTGCCCAGACCCGGCTCACGGACCTCGGCGCCGTCTCAGCGCGGCGCCGTCTCTATGTCTGATGCCGCCGGTGAGCGCTTGGAGTCAGCCAAGACCGCCTTGCTTGCAGCGGCTTGTGAACAGGCGCAGGGGATTTCGGCTCAGGTCATTGACGACTACTGGCGCTTCGCCGCCGCTGAGGATGTCGTCGACCGAGGAGTGGAAGACCTTGTCGCCGTGGTTGATCGGCACCGACAGTTGGCGCTCCGGCGTGAGCCAGAGCAGGCGCTGGTCTCAGTGCAGGCCTCAGGTGCGCGAGGTTCCTCGCAATTAGTCGTAGACATCGTGACCGATGACATGCCGTTCCTCGTGGACTCCGTCGGCGCCGCGCTACTGCAGCACGGTTGCTCCCCAACCGTTGTCGTACACCCGCAATTTCAGGTGCTGCGCGATTCCTCCGGAGAGCTGACCGACGTCGCAGATAACGGAATCGCCGAGTCGTGGATGCACTTTGAGTGTTCCACGTCAGTGGACTTAGACGCCCCACGGGTAACCGCACTGGAAACTGCGCTGCGCGAGGTGCTTGATGATGTCCGCGCTGCGGTCACCGACTGGCCAGCGATGCGGTTGCGTGCCTTCAGCTTGGCTGATGAGCTCCAGGCCGCCGGCGATAGCGCGGAGAAAGCCCAGGCCGCGAAAATCCTGCGCTGGCTCGCCGACGACCACTTCACGTTCCTGGGCTATCGCGAGTACGACTTAGTTCGAGAAGGTGTCGAGGATTTCTTGCGTCCACGGATACCCACAGGTCTCGGTGTACTTCGCGATGCAGTCGGCGCAACTGCCACAAAGTTGACAGCGGCTGCCAGCAGCGCTGCCCGCGACCCGCAGTTGCTGGTGCTGACGAAGGCCAACTCTCGGGCCACGGTGCATCGCAGTGCTTACTTGGACTACATCGGCATCAAGCAGTTCAATACTGACGGCACCGTGGCTGGTGAACTGCGCTTCCTAGGCCTTTTCACATCGACTGCGTACGTCCAGCCTGTGCAGGAGGTACCTGTGGTGGCGGACAAAGTCGAGTCGGTCATGGCCGGTTTTGGATTTTCGCCGGACAGTCACAGCGGCAAAGACCTCCTAGAGTTTATGGAGACCTACCCGCGCGACGAGCTATTTCAAATCGACTCAGAGCAGTTAGCGCAAACCGCACAGGCGGTGCTGCAGATGGCCGGGCGACGCGTGACGCGCGTTTTCTTGCGCCCCGACAGGTACGGCAGGTTCGTCTCTGCCTTGATCTACTTGCCGCGGGATCGTTTCAACTCGACCGCACGGGTTGCCATTGAGCAGACTTTGCGTGAAGAGTTCGATGCGTTCTCAGTAGATACAGCCAGTCGCGTCGGCGAGCAGATGCATGCGCGGCTGCACGTGGTAGCTCGGTCGCATCAGGCCGTGGCTCTGACGGACGAACTTATTGTCAGGGTACGTGAACGCATCGCTGCGGCGGCAAGATCCTGGGATGACGACTTCGCTGATGCTGTCTTCGACGAAATCGGAGACCGTGATGGCGCCAGGCTGCTGCGAGACTGGTCGGGAGGCTTTAGCGAGGGCTACCGAGCCGAGCACACCCCGCACGAGGCTGTTGCTGCAGTGCTCCACGCGCAGTCGTTGACTGCTAGCAGCCATGACAGCCTGGTCACACTGCGCCCGCAGCCAACTGGTCGGTCGTCTGCATTTCTGTTCACGCTCTATACGACTCAGCCACGCGTCTTGCTGTCGGCGGTGATGCCACTGCTTCAGAACCTGGGCGTGGAGGTCGTTGATGAACGTCCACATGAGTTTCGCCCGCAGTCTGGACCATCCGTGCGAGTGTATGAATTCGGACTCGATGTGCCTGCAGATGTGCCTCATCTGGAGAGCCTGCCGCAGCGTTTCGAGGAAGCGTTTTTGCTGGCATGGCGGGGCCACTCACAGAACTTCTTCCTTGACGCCGCTGTAACCCTGCTGGGCTTGCGCTCCCGGGACGCGACCATTCTGCGTTCCTACGCACGCTACCTGCGGCAGACACATGTGAACTTCTCCATGCGCTATCTCGAGGAGACAGTGCTCGGACACCCGGACATCGCTCGCGAATATCTTGAACTCTTCACAGCGAAATTCGATCCCGACGTCAATGGCGACCGAAGGCAACTGACGGAGTCCATCAACCAACGCATCGAGACTCAGCTGGCAGAAGTTTCAGGCCTGGATGCGGACCGGATTCTTAGGGGATTTCAACGAGCAATAAACGCAACAGTGCGTACGAACGCGTTCATGCGTGACGAGTCAGGTGAAATCCGACCCTACTTGTCATTCAAGATTGAATCGCAAGTCTTGGGTGATGTCATCCCATCCCCACGGCCTTTCGCCGAGATTTGGGTGTGTTCGCCGAGGGTCGAAGGGGTGCACCTGCGCTTCGGGCGAGTGGCTCGAGG
>CAYFKX010000132.1:0-3905 GCA_964343545.1 uncultured Bifidobacteriaceae bacterium
GTCATGGGCTTCATCTATGTCCCCTTGATCGTGGTCGTTGTCAACTCCTTCAACGCCTCCAAGGTTTTTTCATGGCCACCCAGGTCATTCACGACGAACTGGTGGGAGCGGGCGTTTGCGAATGAGGGCGTACGGTCGGCACTCGCCACAAGCCTCAAAGCAGCGACGGCCGCGACTCTCATGGCGTTGCTGCTTGGCACGCTGCTCGCCTTGGCCATCTCACGTTACGACTTCTTCGGCAAGTCCGTCGTCAACCTGTTCGTCGTGCTGCCCATCGCCCTGCCCGGCATCGTGACCGGCATGGCACTCAATTCCGCGTTCACGACGACTCTCAAGCCGCTTGGGCTCAACTTTGGCCTTTTCACAGTCATCGTGGGGCACACCACCTTCTGCATCGTGGTGGTCTTCAACAATGTCCTCGCCCGGTTGCAGCGGGTTGGCACCTCTCTGCAAGAAGCATCCGCCGACCTCGGCGCGCCACCGTGGGTGACGGCTCGTCTCGTCACTCTCCCGATGCTGCGGTCGGCGCTTGTGGCCGGTGCGGTGCTGTCCTTCGGCCTGTCCTTCGACGAAATCGTCGTCACCACATTCACATCCGGACCAGGCTTGCAGACACTGCCGCAGTGGGTCTTCAACAACCTCTTTCGGCCGAATCAGGGGCCCATCGTGAACGCCGTCGCAGCGGGCTTGCTACTGCTGTCGGTGCTCCCCATCTGGTTCGCGAGCAGGCTCTCAGCAGACCCGGTGTCAGGAGCAGGTCGCCTCTGAGCAGGTCGTGGTCGTGCAGCGTAGGCTTGGGCAAGTGCCACGCGGCGATGGTCTTCTGAACCACAACCTTCTCGATGACGACAAAGCACCCCAGGATGCGTGCGGGGTCGTCGGCATTTGGGCACCCGGTGAAGATGTCGCGCGACTGTCTTACTTCAGCCTCTACGCACTTCAGCACCGCGGCCAGGAGTCCGCGGGAATGGCGGTCTCAAACGGCGAGCGCATCGTCGTGGTCAAGGAGATGGGCCTGGTTGCGCAGGTATTCAACGAAGAGTCACTCAACAGTTTGACCGGTCACATTGCCGTCGGCCATACCCGTTATTCCACAACTGGTGCGAGTTCGTGGCACAACGCGCAGCCCACGTTCCGTTCGACCAGTGTCGGGCACATCGCTCTCGGCCACAACGGAAACCTGACGAACACCTTGGACTTGGCCGCACGCCTACGTGAAGTCGAAAACGACTTTGCGGCTGGTTCGGCAGCTACGAGCGACACCGATGTGCTCACGGGACTGTTAGCTGCGGCCGCGAACGGAGACTTGGTAGCCGCCGCGAAGCAAGTCTTGCCCGATGTGCGTGGCGCGTTCTCATTGGTGTTCTGTGACGAGACAACCCTTTACGCCGCGCGCGATCCACAAGGTATTCGACCGTTGTCACTGGGTCAGTTGCCGACGGGCTGGGTCATTGCCAGTGAGACTGCGGCCCTTGACATCATCGGCGCGGAGTTTGTGCGCGACATCGAGCCTGGTGAGATCATCGCTATCGACGCGCACGGTGTGCGCAGTGAGCGGTTCGCCGATGCCGACCCCAAAGGCTGCTTGTTCGAGTTTGTTTACCTCGCGCGACCGGACAGCGCAATCGGCGGACATGTTGTGCACCAAGCCCGTGTGGAGGTGGGGCGGCGTTTGGCCAAAGCCGCGCCGGTAGAAGCAGACCTGGTCATTCCGGTGCCGGAGTCGGGCACCCCTGCCGCGGTCGGGTATGCGCAGGCATCAGGAATTCCGTTTGCACAGGGTCTGGTGAAGAACTCTTACGTCGGTCGTACCTTTATTCAGCCGAACCAAACGATTCGCCAGCTCGGCATCAGGTTGAAGCTCAACCCGTTGCGTGAAGTCATCGCTGGTCAGCGGCTCGTGGTGGTCGACGACTCAATCGTCCGAGGCAACACTCAGCGCGCCATTGTCAGAATGCTCCGCGATGCGGGCGCAGCGCAAGTGCATGTGCGAATCTCGTCGCCGCCAGTGAAGTGGCCCTGCTTCTACGGCATTGACTTTGCTACTCGTGGTGAGTTGGTTGCAAACGCTCTCGATGTTGAGGGAGTGCGTGAGGCCATCGGAGCCGACTCTCTGGCGTATGTCAGCCTTGAGGAATTGGTCGAATCGGTGAATGTTCCTTCCCGAAACTTGTGCCGAGCCTGCTTTGACGGCGAATACCCGGTGGCTCCACCGTTGGTGGCCAACCTCGAGGCTGCACAACTGGACTTGCTTGCACCTTCGGTTCAATCGTCCGAAGACGTGTCGCACGCGTTGAGGCTGCCATGATCGAGCCAGGGCTGACCTATGCCGCGGCTGGGGTTGACACTGAAGCCGGCGAACACGCGGTCGCTCTCATGCGGGAGTCCATCCGGAAGGCTCAGCGACCCGAGACCGCCGGGGACTTCGGTGGATTCGCAGGATTGTTTGACGCCTCGGCTTTGCGTGGATACCGACGCCCACTGCTCGCGACAAGCACCGACGGGGTTGGCACAAAATTGGTCATTGCCCAGCAGATGGACAAGCACGACACTGTTGGCATTGACCTCGTAGCCATGGTCGTGGACGACATTGTCGTTTGTGGTGCGGAACCTTTGTTCCTCACTGACTACATTGCATGCGGCCGAGTTGAACCGACGCGCATTGCCGCCATCGTGTCCGGCATCGCTGAGGGTTGTGCGAGAGCGGGTGTCGCACTCCTCGGCGGCGAAACAGCCGAGCACCCTGGTGTGATGGCGCCGGGCGACTACGACCTCGCCGCGGCTGGCACTGGCGTGGTGGAGGCCGATGACTTGCTCGGTAGCCACCGTGTCGGCGCTGGCGATGTTGTCATTGCAATGCGGTCATCTGGCGTGCACTCCAACGGTTTCTCCTTCGCCCGAGCAGCCCTCTTTGATCTTGGCGGCCTCACAGTGCAGTCCTCGATTGCCGAACTTGGCCGCACTGTCGGTGAGGAACTGCTCGAGCCGACTGCGATCTACACCAAGGCCTGTCTAGCCGTGGCACGTGAACTGTCTACAGACATGCACGCGTTCTCCCACATCACCGGTGGGGGAATTGCGGCAAACATCGCGCGAGTGCTGCCGCCGTCACTGCACGCAGAAATTGACCGGTCAACCTGGAAGCCGCATGCTGTGTTTGACATCATCGCGGGTGCCGGTCGAGCGGAGCGTTCGGAGATGGAGCGCACGTTCAACATGGGTATCGGCATGGTTGCGGTCGTCGCTGCAGCAGCCGTAGACAACGCTCTCTCGGTGCTTGCCGATCATGGAGTAGACGCCTGGACATGTGGCGTGATTCGCGTGCGAGCTGAAGAGGACGTCAGTGACAGTCCCGCCAAAGGCGGTCACGGTGGTTCAGTGAAGGTAGTCGGGGACTACGAGCTGTAGACAGATGATTCGTAAGCCGTGATGGCTTCGCACAGCAAAGGCGTGCGTACATCACGTCACTGACGGGACCAACAAGTGCCGACTCACGCTGAGTGCGCGGTGTCTTCGTCCTCGTCGTCGTAGTACTTCGCGTACGGGTCGGCTTCGACGTCGTCATCCTCGTCATCAACGTCGCCGTCACCTGCCTCGTCATCGCTATCGGAGTCAGCATTGCCGTTGGCAGCCAACTCACGCTGCAGGCGCTCGAGGTCGGTTTCAGGTCCGGCGTACTTCAACGCCCGGGCCACTTTCGTCTGCTTTGCCTTGGCACGGCCGCGCCCCATGGCTCGACCCCCTCTGTGGGCTCAGATCCGAAGTGCCGTCGCGTTGCAGACCGAGCCTCTCGGCTGCCGCTGGCACCATGTGATGACGGGATGAGTTTACCTACCCAACTCCAGCCCTGTCTTGCCCGTCCCCGTCTTGACCGCCGAGTTGGGACCAAGCCATGGGCCGACCGA
>CAYFKX010000133.1:0-3899 GCA_964343545.1 uncultured Bifidobacteriaceae bacterium
CAAGTCGGGCAGGCGGGTGGTTCAGCGCCGGCGGTGTTCAACGCGGCCAACGAGGTGGCTGTTGCTGCCTTCTTGGCTGGCCGTATCAGCTTCGTGGACATCGTGCCGCTCGTGGCTGAGGTCGTGTCGTCCCATTCACCGGTTGCGGTCACATCAGTGGGCGCGGTGCTCGAGTGCGACGCGTGGGCACGTGCTCACACGCAATCCGTGGTAGACACTCGGGGGTAGCGCGAGGCGCACTTGGAAACGGGCGACTGCTTGGCGCTGCCCCCGCGGGCACGCGAGCAGGCAGGCGTACCCGCACACACAGAGCGAGCCAGACCGCGTGGCCGACGACGTCGAGAGGAGCGATGCAGATGAACCTGCTCGGCGTGCTCATCGTGGCGGTCGGCATCGCAGTGTCCATCGGCTGGCACGAGCTCGGACACCTGTGGCCGGCGAAGCGTTTCGGGGTGAAGGTCACGCAATACATGATCGGTTTCGGCCCGACTATCTGGTCGCGTCGACGCGGAGAGACCGAGTACGGGTTCAAACTCATTCCGCTTGGCGGCTACATCCGGATGATTGGCATGTTCCCACCCGCGAGCGAGCAGCAAGAACGTCCCGGCCGCTGGCGCACACTGATTGAGCGGGCTCGGGCTGAGAGCCTGGCGGAAGTCTCTGCGGAGGACGAGCAGCGGGTGTTCTGGCGTCTGGCAGTTCGCAAGAAACTGGTCATCATGTCCGGCGGCCCGCTGATGAACTTGCTGCTGTCTGCGGTGCTGTTCACTATCGCGTTGAGTGTGGTGGGTCAGCCGACGCCGTCGCAGTCCATCAAAGCAGTCGTCGCCTGTGTGCCCACGACAGAGAACCCTGAAGGACTCGCGGGGGTCGACGGCAGTTGCAGTGGCAGCGAGAAGAGTTTCGCGGCGCGCTATGGACTACGTGCGGCCGACAAAGTCACCGCCATCGACGGCGAGCCGGTGGGGTCCTGGTCGGATGTGACGACAAAGGTTCGCGCCCGCGCTGGCCGTGACGTGAGTGTCTCGGTGCTACGCGGCAACGACGAACGCCTCACGTTCACCGGCAAGATGACACAGCGCACTGTTGACGGTCAGGTTGTCGGATTCCTCGGCACCAGGCCGCAGATTGTCTATGTGACGCGCAGCCCAGGGGCTGTTCCTCGGCTCATGTGGGACACCAGCGTGGCATCCGGGCAGGCACTGCTTCAGTTGCCTGCAAGTACCTGGCAGCTAGCGGTCGCGACAATTCGCGGCCAGGAGCGCCAACCTGACGGACCCGTGTCCGTGGTCGGCATCGCGGACGTGGGCGGCCAGATCGCCGCATCGGGGGAGTCACTGCGCGACATGGCCGGAATGTTCCTCGGGCTGTTGGCCTCCATCAACTTGTTCCTGTTCCTGTTCAACCTCATCCCGCTGCTGCCGCTGGACGGGGGCCACGTGGCTGGTGCGCTCTGGGAGGCAAGTCGGCGCTCGATCGCACGCCTCGTCGGCAAGCCTGACCCTGGTCCGGTCGACACCGCCCGAATGCTGCCGATCGCATACACCGTCGCGCTGCTGCTTTTGGCGATGTCTGCGGTTGTCATCCTCGCGGACCTGTTCAACCCGGTCTCAATTTCCTGACCCGCGCCAAACCGCCTCAGCGACATCGATAGGACCCCGCGGGAATAACTCACGCTGCGCCTGTGTTGAAGCACTGTGATGGCATGTGGACGTCGCGGTCTGGGCTCGGGCAGCAGCTCGGGCGGCTCGACATCGGTTCAGTGACGCACTGACCAGCCACCACCAGCTCGCAGCAGCGGCGATTGCCGAGGTTCGTTTGCTGATGCCGTCACCGAGTCGCGATCACGTGATCGCAGAAAGAGGGGGAGTCCATGAAGATTTCCGCTATCGCTGACGTCGGCGTCATCGCCGTCGGCACAGAGCAGTCAATCAGTGTGCTGCTTGATGTCACCGCGCCGGTCGTGCAACCGGCTCAGGAGCGCGCCGCGCAATCCGTGCAGATTGTGCTTGACCGTTCCGGGTCCATGGGCGGCGACCGCCTCGACGCGGCGAGGCAGGCCATCGCAGCGCTGGTGCGGCGGTTGTCGCCCGATGACGCCTTCGGACTTGTGGTCTTCGACGACCAAGCGCAGGTGGCAGTGCCCAACCGACGTATGCGCGAGCACGATGTGGCCGAGGTGCTGAACATCGTCAACCGAATTCACTCCGGTGGTAGCACCGACATCAGTGCGGGCTACACGCTTGGGTTGTCGGAAGCCCGGCGCAACACCCCCGCAGGTGGTGCCACAGTCATCGTGCTGTCCGATGGTCACGCCAACGCCGGCGTGCGGGACGCTCAA
The DNA here is from genome assembly GCA_964343545.1 of uncultured Bifidobacteriaceae bacterium. Classification (GTDB taxonomy): domain Bacteria; phylum Actinomycetota; class Actinomycetes; order S36-B12; family UBA5976; genus RFTO01. Next base: position 2,342 of record CAYFKX010000133.1, read on the forward strand.
GCGTTCACGCAACTTGCAGCGAACGCGGTCGCGACCAGCATCACGACCTCAACCATCGGCATCGGCCGTGGCTACAACGAGTTCCTGCTCGATGCCATGGCTAGCGGCGGGGAAGGCAACAATCTCTACGCAGAGCAGGATGACTCCGCCATTGCGTTGCTGCTAGACCAGGTGGACGGGTTGCTCACCAAGTCGGCGATGAACGCGCACTTGCGGTTTCGCTCGCTGACTGGACAGCCAGCTGCATCATTTGTCACCGTCCTACAGCGCCTTCGTGGATGGTCCGAAGGCGCCGACCTTGTGGTGCACCTCGGTGACCTCATCAGTGGCGAGACCCGGCGCTACGTAGTCGACATCGCGGTGCCGGCGCGTACCGACATTGGCGAACTGCCGCTGGTGGATGTCGTGCTGGAGTACCTCGCCGTGCCAAGCCTGGAACAGCACAGCGTGACCACAACGTTGTCGGTGGTGGTGTCTGCTGACGAAACCGATGTGGTCGTGGCCAACCCGCAGGTGCGCATCGAGCGACTGCTGGCGGAGCTGCAGAACACCAAGCGCACGGCAGTTGATGCCATGGCACTTGGTCACGACGACGATGCGATCACCGGACTATCACGAGCGCGGGAGTCCTTGATGGCCAGCCTGGCTTCGGTCGACAGCGACATCGATTCCGCTACCCGTGAGCGAGCGCTGGAGGAGATCGTCGACTTGCAGGAGATTGAGCGTCGGATGCAGCGAGCCGACCGAGAGTCCTCGATGAAGTTCGCCATGGAGAACTGGTCTCAGAAGTCTCGAGGTCGCAAGCGTCGAGAGTTCATCGTGGAGGATGACGATGACAGTTCTCGTTCATGACCCCGCATACGCCGGATGGGTACTGGGCTCGGCCCACCCCACGCAAGGCCGCCGCTTCGTCAACGCCGCCGAACTAATCCGTGCCCTCCCGGGTGTGCGCGAGATGCGCCCCCGGGAGGCAACGCGCGATGAGCTGCTGCGGATGCACACTTCTGAGTATGTGCACGAGGTCCTTGACCAGCACTGCTGCGACGAATGGTCCGGGCAGCGTGCCGATCTGGCGTTGCTCGCCAGCACCTTTGTGGGCGGCACCTTGACTGCGCTGGAAGAACTGCTGTCAGGACGCGAGTCGGTCGCCGTGCACCTGCCGGGAGGCAAGCACCACGCCCATGCCAGCCGCTCCTATGGATTTTGTGTGTTCGGCGACTTGGCAATCGCCGCTGACATCGCAACTGAGCGTGGTCACCGAGTCGCCATCGTGGACATCGATGCGCACCACGGTGACGGTACGCAAGCGCTGTGCGCTGAGTTGGACAGCGTGTTGACCTACTCCGTGCACCAGTACGGCATCTTTCCTGGCACCGGCTTGGAAGATGATGAGTCATGCCACGTCTACAACGAGCCCCTGCCCGCTGGCAGCGGCGATGTACACCTGCTTGGCGCCGTTGACCGGTTCATTGAACTGGCCCGCGAGTTCGCCCCGACGATTGTCTTTGTCGCGGCCGGAGCAGACGGCCACGCCGACGACCCGTTGTCGCAACTGGAG
>CAYFKX010000134.1:0-267 GCA_964343545.1 uncultured Bifidobacteriaceae bacterium
TTCGAATCCTCTCGGGCGCGCCGACTTGTTGGCTCTGCCTACATTCCGAAGGCAGAGCCAACAACGTGGTCAGTGTCAGCGAGATGCGGTGGTCTTCGAACTTTGTAGAAAGACGAAGATGACGGCGAAGATGCCAAAGAGCAGTCCTAGGACGGTCCAAAGCCCGACGTTGAGACCCTTTTGCTTCGCTTGCTGGTTGCAGATGATTGCGCAGAGAACCCAGAAGAGAATGACGATGATTTCCACGCTACGTCCTTTCAGTCTTCC
>CAYFKX010000134.1:277-3877 GCA_964343545.1 uncultured Bifidobacteriaceae bacterium
CGGCGCTGGGAACATGTGCTGAGACGACACGCCGACGTGGTTGAACGCAGTCGGGAGCTACACGCTTACCAAGTCCAGTGACATGCCGCATGCTGCTGAGTACTGCGTCCAGAGTTCTCGTCCAGGCTGCGAAGCGAGCCCCTCCACAGTCAGGTTTTGCTAGCCTCATGGGACTGCCCAGAGCCGAGCCCTTGCGGGCTCGCGGCAGACCCGGGGGTGATTGGTGCGTAACGCGAAGAGTCGAGCCGCATTCTTGGCGGCCCTGCTGACGTTGACCTGGGCTCACCTTGAGGCTGTACCTGCCCAGGCAACGGATACGGGGTCCTTGGAAATTTCAGTGGCCCCTGGGCTTGCCTACGGGTCAGTTGAATTGACAGTCGACAGTGATGGGCCAGAGTCGGTGGCAATCACTGTTTCCTACCTTGGTGGCTCCGGCGAATCGGCGTTGTGCAAAGTTGACGTATCTGCCTCCAGCGGAACGTCTTTTGACTACCGCGGAACTCGACGATGCAAGGTCCCGTCCGCCTACTTCGGCGATGTGGAGTTACGTGCACGCCGGGAATCGGCAGCTTTGGGCCGAACGGTTTTTTCTGCGAGCCGCAACGTCACCGTGGTCGATCCGGCGCTGAGTGCAATCAACCTATCTGTGCCCATGTCAAAGATGTTTCCGTTCGTGGACGGTTACCGAGATGGTCCAGTCGAGGCGCGGATTACCGCGACAAACTCGGCAGGTCAAGCAGTCCCGTTCTCGGGTGTCGCATGGATTGTTTCTGGGCGGGCTGCGCGTTTCACTTCACTAGCTAACAGCCCTGACGTGGGCTCGGCGACCGTTCGACTGTCGCTAGCGAAAGTGCCTCTTGGAAACGGACGCGTCACGATCCGCCTCACCGGCGCGGACGGCTCAGTCATGGTTCAGTCGCGTGCTTTGAGCATCGTGCCTACTGGCGCACGTTCGGCGTCAGTCACTCTTTCGAATTCTCGGTTCTTCCCTCAGAAGGATGGCTACCTAGACTCAATCGCCATCACTGTTTCTGCACAGAGCACGACGACCCTGCCTGTGCGCGGCACCGGCGTGGTTCGAGTGATTGATTCACGCAAGCGGACAGTGACAACTTGGCAAACATCAGGTTCCAGTCAGAGGCGCTTTACTTGGGCGGGTACTTCGCGGCTGGTACCCGGCAAGTACACCGTCGAGTATGTCTTCCAAGGACCGCAAGGCAAGGCAGTGTCCGCGCACGCGAGCGTTCAGGTCTACGGCGGCAGAGTCGGTTGGTCATCCACTGCGACAAGCTCGCGCACCTCCGGTGTGAGTACCGGTGACTTTAAGAAGGCGCAGGCCACATTCAATTGGGATACCGGCACTCTCAAAGTGCACATCTGGTTCTGGGACAACCCGGACAGTTTCACGAACATCTCGGTGAGCCTTGGTTCCGGGTGCGGCTACAGCACCACAGAAGCGGTGTTCTACCTCGATGGCAAAGACATGCTGCCCATGTACGACCCCGATCGCGATCGTGAACTCGATGTGGTCGGCAGTACGAACATACTGTCGAGCCAAGAAGTTGAATTGACTATGCAAGGACGCGATATCCGCAGTAGCAAGTACAGTTGCGTCGGACTCGAAACTTGGTGGTCGTCCGACTACTACCACTACAGCTCGGACTGCGATTGCATTACGCGGACCTGGAACGAGGACGAAATGAATGTCCGCAGGCGACGCTAGTTTTTCTGGCACTCAGCTCAACGTCGACTCCTCGACCAGCTGACTCACTTGGAAGGACACCATGGCGACACGACCAACACTGCATATCCCGCCAAGCGCTCGGCGGAAGCTGCGTCGCTACAACCTTATGGCGGGCCTCTTCCACCTCATCCAGGGCATTGCCATCTTGGCTCTCAGCAACGACTTCGCGCTACCGGTGAAGGTTTCCTACCTTCAGGGACCGCCGGTGCCCGGCACGTCCTTTCAGGACGTGAGTCTCTTCGACTTACCGCTTGGCATTGCAGTAGCGGCGTTTTCTTTCTTGAGCGCAATCGCCCATTTCTGGATCGTTGGCCCGGGTAAGAAGCGCTACTTCGCGGACCTTGCCTACAAACGCAACTTCGCGCGCTGGGTGGAGTATGCCGTGTCGTCCACCCTCATGATTGTCCTGATCGGCCTGGTCAACGCGATCTGGGATGTTGTCGCACTGTTGGCGATTATGGGCTGCAACATCGCCATGATTCTGTTCGGCTTGTTGCAAGAGAAGTATGAAAATCCTGGTGAGGGTGGGATGTTGCCGTTCTGGTTTGGGTGCATCGCTGGCGCCGTTCCATGGATTGCAATGTTCTGGCTGCTGTTCTCCCCAGGCAGCACCAACGAGCCGCCAGGATTTGTCTACGGCGTCGTCTTCTCGTTGTTCGCCTTCTTCAACTGCTTCGCGGTGGTGCAGTGGCTGCAATACAAGCAGGTCGGCCGCTGGAAGGACTACCTCGTCGGCGAGCGCAGCTACATCACATTGTCGTTTGTAGCAAAGACTGCGCTTGCGTGGCAGATCTTCGCTGGGGTGCTTGCCACCAGCTCTATGTGAGGGCTCAGTGACGGCTCACGCCACAAGGCCGGCAGACGTACTCGCCATTGACTGTTGAGTTCTGACGAGAGGACCACGCACACTCCCGCCAGCCGACGTGCCACTAGCGTCAAGGTGCTGCAGAGGGCCGGGCATTCCACTCGCAGCCCTTCCCATCACCATCGGCATCGAGGTGATACGGGTCCTTACCGTTGACTCGGATGACACCGAGTTCCCGCAGGTCTGAGCAGTCGTAGTCATTCTTGGGCGGGATGCATGGCGCGTAGCCAGCAGTACACCGTGCATCATGCGACTTGCCGACCCAAGTCACCAATGGAACTAGGAGTAGCCCTGCACAGATGGCGGCAAGTGCGATCCGACGAGCTCTTGATTGCTGCGCAGGCTGACCAGCTGTATTTTCAAGAAGGTACTTCAGGGCGTGTGCGTCATCCGAACTAAGCCGAGGCTCCGGGATCGCGGGACCGCCAAGAGTCTCCTTAATCCGACTCACCATCGTGTCCAAGTCATGTTTACCTAAGAGTTGCTGGCGAGGGCCTTCAGGTCCGAAGTCCTGATTGACATCCGTGAAAGGAGCAGCGACAAACCATTGCACGCGCAATCGACCGCCGGTCCAACTCGGCTGCCGTTCTATGTAACGGCGCAAAGCGTGCTTCGCACGGCGTGCCTGCTGAACGGGGTTCGTTCGCCGTTCTCCACGCAGAGTACGAACCGACCACTGCCCGCCACGGAATATCAGCTGACCACCCTTTACTTCTACGACTGCAACGCCGAACCCAGGCAACAGCAACAGCAGATCGATTTCGACATCACCGCCGAGTGAGTCGCTTATGCGGACAGACCGGATGACGATGTCCTCGGCCTGCAGCTGCCTCGTGGCCGCGGCATAGACAAGAGTCTCGGATCGGGTCATATCAGGATTCTTCCAAACGTGGAAGTGGGCTTACGTCTGCTGGGTCCAGAGCGGCCGAGATTTGGACTCGCTTGCGAGGTGCGCCATCGGACGCCCCTGACTCAATCCCTGCGGACCTGC
>CAYFKX010000135.1:0-3870 GCA_964343545.1 uncultured Bifidobacteriaceae bacterium
GCATACAGCCACGCGCCCTGGTCGGGCAGGTCGTCCCGGGCGACACCAGTGATGGTCGCGTAGTTCAAGCCCATCGACTTCACCGATTGCGCGACTCGGCGCGGTTCGTCCCGATCCAGTAGTGCTGGCTTGCCGGTGTCGATCTGGCAGAAGTCGCAACGGCGTGTGCACTGCTCGCCGCCGATGAGGAACGTGGCCTCCCGGTCCTCCCAGCATTCATAGATGTTGGGGCAACCAGCCTCTTGGCAGACGGTGTGCAGCCCTTCGTTTTGCACCAGCGATCGGATCTGCTGGTACTGCGGGCCAGTCTTCATCCGGGTCTTAATCCAGTCAGGCTTGCGCTCGATCGGGACCGCGGCATTGCGCGCCTCGATGCGCAGCAGCTTGCGACCCTCGGCTGATACCGAGCCAGTGGCACTCATCGCGTCGGCGCTGCTGTCCACGCTGCTGTCCACGGTGTCGGTCACGGTGCCTCAGAGTACGCGGTGGCCAGGTGCTGCGGCAGCGACGGCAGCGTTGCGGAGTCGGTCGTGGAGTCGGTGGTCGCGTTGGTTGCAGCGTCGGTGGTGGCGTCGGTGGTGACGTTGATGGTCGAGTCCGTGGTGGCGTCGGTGGTGACCCATTCCCCGAAGAAGGCCCGCAGTTGCTCGGTGAGTACTTCAGCGGCTTCAGCCACCGACACATCTCGGCCGCACTCGCGGCTCAGTGAGGTGACCCCTGCATCCGAAATGCCGCAGGGGGTGATGCGAGTGAAGGCAGCGAGGTCACAGTCACAGTTCAACGCGATGCCATGCATGCTCACGCCCTGTGCCACGCGCAGCCCGATGGCGCAGATCTTGCGTTCGGGGCCATGCTCGTCAGCAGGAACCCACACCCCGCTTCTGCCGGTGACCGGCACAGTCGCGACGCCGAAGTGCTCGCACACGGCCATCACGCAGCGCTCGAGTCGGCGCACGAGGTCACCGACGTACACCCGCTGGGGCAAGCGAAGAATCGGGTAGGCGACGAGTTGGCCCGGTCCATGCCAGGTGATGGAGCCGCCGCGGTCGACAGTGATGACGGGTGTGTCGTCCAGCGGCATGTGAAGCGGGTCGGTGCGCTTGCCGGCGGTGTAGACGCTGTCATGCTCGAGCAGCAGGACGGTGCCAGGATGCTCGCGGTCCACCACCTGCTGGTGGATCACCCGCTGCTCGGCCCAAGTGCGCTCGTAGTCCACTGGGCCGCGGCCGTCGCAGGCCAGCCCATAGCGGTTGATGTCGAGCACAATCGTCACCCTACGCCGAGTGTCTTGCCGAAGCATTCAGGGCTCAAGATGCCCAAATGTCCGAATGTGGCTACCCTCTGCGTGGGCACACCGGTGCTCGTAAGGCGGTCGCAAGGCCGCCTTTTGTGCGCGAAGGCCGAACACGGTCAGGCGCACTCGCCACCACTCGAAGGAATGTCTAGCCACCACCGCGCACACGCGTGGCAACGCGAAGGGTCCACCCATGGCACAGCAAGGCAATGCGTCTGTCGACGCCACGAGCAGGTCCCGTCGCCCGAAGTCCTTCACCATCGCTGCTGCTGTGGTCGTCGCCTGGTTCGCGTTGAGCGGCATTGGCGGCCCGTTATTCGGTGAGCTCAACAAGGTACAGAAGAACGACAACAGCGAGTTCCTGCCGGCCAAGGCCGAGTCAGCGCGCGCGCAGAAGATCCTCGACACCTTCAGCGAGGGTTCAGGGGAGTTGCCTTTCACCATCACCTTCGAGAAGGCCACGCCGTTGAACGGCGCGGACTTGACTGCTATCGACCTCAGCATCAAGCAGGTCATCGCCGACCCGAAGGTCTCGCCATATTTGGCGATGCGCGAGGTCGCTGGGCAGAAGGTCCCGTATGTCTTCCCATTCGGCCAGGCGCAACTAGGTCAGGCAGTCAGCAAGGACGGGCTGGCATTCGCCGGGCTGGTGTTCATCGACTTCCAGAAGCTGGCAGATGCCGAGGGCTTCAACGCCATCGGCGACATCAGCGAGGCAATCGCCGAACATGTGACTTCTGTGTCGCCGGGGGTCAAGGGTTACGTCACGGGCGCTGGTGGCTTCTTCGCGGAATTGGCCAAGGCATTCGGCGAGCTGGACAGCAAGCTGCTGTTCACCACGCTCATCGTGATCGCGCTGATTCTGCTGTTCGTCTACCGCAGCCCCATCCTGTGGATCCTGCCGCTGGTCTCGTCGATTTTCGCGTTGTCGTTGAGCGTCATAGCCGTATACGCGCTGGCTAAAAACGACATCATCCGACTGAACGGGCAGAGCCAGGGGATCATGTTCGTGCTCGTCCTCGGTGCCGCGACGGACTACTCGCTCTTGCTCATCGCCCGCTACCGGGAGGAACTGCGCCGGCACGAGTCGAAATACGACGCCATGCGGGTCGCACTCAAGGCCTCATGGGAGCCCATCGTCGCTAGTGCCGGCACCGTCGCCGTCGGTCTGCTGTGCTTGATGCTTTCGCAATTGAAGAGCAACGCTGCGCTCGGCCCGACCGGTGCCATCGGCATCGTCTGCGCGCTCATCGCCTCGCTCACCTTCTTGCCGGCCGCGCTGCTGCTGGTCGGCCGCCGCATCTTCTGGCCGTTCATCCCCAAGTACGGCAGCGAAGTTGCCGAAGTGCGTGGCCTCTGGGGTCGAGTGGCGAAGACAGTGGGTCGCCGCAGCACCGCGTCAGCCGCAGCCACCGGCATCGCGCTGGTGGCCCTGTGCGCATTCGTGCCCACGCTCAAGGCCGAGGGCATCTCGACCATCGACACATTCGTGAACAAGGACAACACCGCGGTGGCCGGGTTCCGAGTGTTGGAAAAGCACAACCTGGTTCCGCCGAGCGCAGACGCAGTCGTGGTCGCGCGTGCAGACAAGCTTGAGCAGGTCCGTACGGCCGCCGCTGAGTCGGGTAGTGGGGTGGCCGCCGCTGCCATCCGGATGTCGGTGGCACAGTCCACGGAGTCCATGACACCAAAGCCGCTGCTGACTTCCGACGGCAAGTACGGCATCGTCGATGTCACCTATTCAGCGACAGAAAGCGACCAGTCGACTCAAGACACCACACGTGCTCTGCGCGACGCCGTACACAAGGTGGCTGGCGCTGATGCGCTCGTCGGCGGCAACGCGGGAGCGAACCTCGATGTCCAGGACGCCTCCCGGCATGACCGCAAAGTGATCATCCCGATTGTGCTCGTGGTCATCACCATCATCTTGGCGCTGCTGCTGCGTAGCCTGCTCGCGCCGCTCATCTTGCTGGGCACGGTGGTGCTGTCGTTTGCAGCGACGCTCGGTGTGTGCGCCATCGTCTTCAACCACATCTTCAAGTTCGCTGGCGCCGACTCTTCCTTCCCGCTCTTCGCATTCGTGTTCCTCGTGGCAGTCGGCATCGACTACAACATCTTCTTGATGACCCGAGTGCGGGAGGAGTCGTTGCGTGAGGGCACCAGGAGCGGAACCCTGCATGCGCTCGCTGTCACCGGCGCGGTCATCACAAGCGCAGGCATCGTCCTTGCGGCGACCTTCTCAGTCCTGGGCGTCCTGCCGTTGGTGTTCCTCGCTGAAATCGGGTTTGCCGTCGCGTTTGGCGTGCTCTTGGACACGCTCATTGTGCGGTCCATCCTGGTGCCAGCGCTGGTGCACCGAATTGGGCAGAAGGTTTGGTGGCCAAGTCGGCTCGCCCGTGATCCGGAGCCGCAGTCGCAGCCAACGACGGTGTGAATGTCTGACGGCCTCAGCGAATCTTGGGTGCCGACCCGGGTCTTTACTAGGACGCGGCGCCTGGGGTTAGGAGCGTGGCGTCGCGGCTAGGAGAACGTGGCGCCTGGAGGTTGGAGCGTGGCGTCGCGGCTAGGAGGACGCG
>CAYFKX010000136.1:0-3859 GCA_964343545.1 uncultured Bifidobacteriaceae bacterium
CGTCGTGGTGGATCACTGGCAGGCTTGGTCAAGGACCGCTGGAGGTTGCCGACAGGGAGCCTGGCCCGGTGCTGACCGTGACCGAAAGCGGCGTTGACCTGTCCTCATTGACGCTGCCTGTGGTGGCGCGGGGCTACCGCATGGCCGACGTTGATGCCGTCATCTCGGAACTTGCAGCCGTTATCGCCGAGCAGCAGGCGCAACTTCGTGACCAAGGCCAGCAACCACAGGCACCAACCCACTAGGCCTGTGTGCGGGTGCGGTATCTGTGCCCGTGCACCACACTCGTGCTGTGTCTCGTCCTGTCACGCTTGAACTCGCCATAGACATTCCCGCATCGGCGGACCAGGTCTGGCGTGCAATCACCGACTGGCCGACGCAAGGGGCATGGATGTTGGGCACCCGAGTGTGGGTCAGCGGCGGCAACGGACAGCAAGCGGGTAGCGAGGTGTCCGCTTTCACCGGCATCGGCCGCCTTGGGTTCTTGGACACAATGACGATTACCGTCTGGCAGCCGCCAACTCGCTGTGAGGTGCTCCATACCGGTCGCGTTGTCCGCGGTATCGGATGGATGGGGGCCCACGAGGTCGGGGATGGGCACTGCCGTTTCATCTGGGGGGAGACCTTGGAACTGCCGCTGGGATGGCTGGGCCGCGCTGGCTGGATCGTTGTGGGGCCGCTTATGCGCTGGGGGGTCATGGCGTCGCTGCGCAAGTTCCGCAGTCACGTCTTGAGTCTGTGACCCGCAAGGCACAGGCTTCTGCGACCCGTCCTTCAGACCGCGAGGGCCGTAGGGGATAATTCGGGCTCGGTCAGGCAGCCCTAAGGCTGCCGATGCGGAAGGACAAACCATGACTGCGATGAAGCCGCGCACGGGTGATGGGCCCATGGAAGCGGTCAAAGAAGGCCGCCACATCATCGTGCGCATCCCGGTTGAAGGCGGCGGTCGCGTGGTCTTGCAGATGAACGCCGATGAGGCGCGCGAATTGGGCGAGGTCGTCAACAAGCTGTTTGGCTGACGACGTCACAAAAGGTGCGTGAGCGCCTCACACAGCGGTCTCGCATGGCACCCATGCGGGGCCGTTTTATGTGTGGGACAAGTGCGGGATGGTCACGGTGTGACGGCAATCAGTACACCTTCACCTATGGGCAGAACCACCGGCGTGACACCAGCAAGTTCGCTCACTGCGGTCAACATTTGTCGGGCGGCAACAGTTGCAGCATCACGACGGGCCGGATCGGCGACACGGTGTCCGCGCAGTGCATCGTCAACAATCAATATCCCATTGGGCCGCAGCAGCGGCAGTGCCACATCCACGAGGTCGGGATACTCGCGCTCGTCACAATCAAGAAAAACTAGGTCGTATGCGCCTTGGGCCAAACGCGACATCACATCGCGCGCCTTTCCCGTGATGACGCGGGTGCGCTGCGGCGGTACTGCGGCTTCCGCGAAAGTTGCACGTGCTGCCCGCTGATTTTCTGCCTCGTAGTCGATGGTCGTCAGGACGCCATTTGCCGCCATGCCCCGCAGCAGCCAGGTGCCGGAGACGCCTGCGCCAGTGCCAACCTCCACGACCGCGGTGGCAGAAATCGCCGCAGCGATGACTTGCAGTAGCGATCCCACCGCCGGGTCGACCGGCGTGCAGCCCAGCTCGATGGACTTCTGCCGGGCCCGCCGCAGGATGTCGTCCTCCGGTCGCCAGGCGGCACTCCAGGCAGCTGCCATCGCCAGCTCAGCCGCAGCGCCGGCTTCGGTCGTCATGGCGTCAGACTACGCATTAGAGTCTTGTCCGCCCCTTCAGGAGACTCTCAGGTTCTGGTCAGTCTCGCTTCAGTTGGAAGGGACACGATTCGGGTCGACCTAAAGCCGCGCCCAGCTTGAGCGCGGTCGACGCAGCGAGGTGACGAGCAGGTGTCCACGATGAACCCCGATGACGCACACCGTCCGGACCCGAATCAGCCATGGCCAGTCGGTGACTCAACGCCCCCGCCGCCGCCAGTTCCTGCGCACAGCGAACTGTCGGCTGACACTGCCCAGCAGACTCCGAGGCCGCCAGATGACGCCGCCGTCGCAGCGATGTGGCCCGGCAACGAGGATGCCCTTGCCGCCAACCGTGGACACTATGCACCACAGGTCGCTGACGCAGCCCCAACGCTCGCCTCAGACGTGATCCCAGCAGAACCTTGGTCGACCGTCCCCACGCCGATCCCCACGCCGATGCCCGCGCGCGGGTCCGCCTCGACTACCCCGCCGCGCAAGTTGTCCACTGTGGTCATCGTCGCGTTGGTCTCAGGACTACTCGGTGGCGGTATCGCTGCTCAGGTGCTCAAACCCGAACCATCATCACTCAGTCCAGGCACAGTGCTGAACAACGCCGGCGGTGACTCCTCCAAGCGCCCTGCCGACAGCATCGCTGGAATCGCCGCGCGGGTACTGCCGACTGTGGTGTCGGTCGAGACCGTGAGTGCCGAAGGTTCTGGAAACGGTTCTGGGCAAGTGATCCAGAGCAGCACGTCGTTCTCTTACGTTCTCACCAACAACCACGTCATCCTCTCGGTGGTGGAGTCCGGCGGTCAAATTGCCGTGGTGCTGCAAAACGGGGAGAAATACCGAGCCACTGTGGTCGGCCGCGACCCGTCATATGACCTCGCGGTGCTACGGGTTGCCAAAGGCGGATTGCCGGTCATTTCGATGGGCGACTCAAGCAAGGTCGTCGTCGGAGATGCGGTGCTCGCCATTGGGTCGCCGCTGGGCCTGACCGGAACTGTGACCAGCGGCATCATCAGTGCACTTCGACGTCCCGTGACCACGAATCCGTCCAATGCCAGCGATGAAACTTCGTTCGTCTCCGCCATCCAGACAGACGCCGCAATCAACCCTGGCAACAGTGGCGGACCGCTGGTGGATGCCAGCGGCCGCATGATCGGCGTGAACTCAGCTATTGCAACCCTTGGTGCGCAGTTCAGCGGACAGGCCGGCAATATCGGAGTCGGCTTCGCGGTGCCTATCAACCAGGCGCGGCGGGTTGCGCAGCAGATCATCACGACCGGCAAGTCGACCTACCCGGTCATCGGCGTTCAACTCGACCGCAACTATGACGGCACCGGTGCGCGAATTGCACTCGTGGAAAGCGGTGGTCCAGCTGAGCGTGCTGATCTGCGTGAGGGCGACATCATCACCCGCATCGATGGGCAGGTGATGGCGGACACCACGTCCGTGATCACGACTGTTCGCTCTTACACGCCAGGGGACCGGGTGGATATCACCATCGACCGCGATGGGCGCACCTTGACGGTGACCGTGACCTTAGGGTCACGGCAATCCCTCTGAGGCACGCTTTAAGTCAGGGATTGCGCCGACCCCAGTTGTGGGGACAGCGTTGGGGACAGCGATTGCTGCCGCGGTGGTGACCCCCCCGTGGACTCGGTGGCAGGGACAGCGTTGGGGACATCGATTGCTGCCTCGGTGGTGACACCCGTGGACTAGGCATCATCGCTGACCCGACCTGCTCGCTGACCCGACCTGCTCGCTGACCCGACCTGACATGATTGGCTGTTGTGTTCGACATCGGAGCCGGCGAGTTCATTGTGATACTCGTGATTGGGCTTCTCATCGTCGGCCCAGAGCGGCTGCCTCAACTTGCTCGGCAGTGGGTAGGCCTGGTGCAAGGGTTGCGTTCGCAAGCCTCCCGCGCCCGTGATGACCTACGGGACAGCGTGGGTGCCGACGTGACCGAGGTGACTCAGTTCCTACGCGATGCTGACCCTCGACGCATCCTCGACGAGCCCAATCCATCGGTTCACGCTCGACCGACTCGTCCACCGGCTGCGGTGTGGGACGCGGACACCCCGTGACACA
>CAYFKX010000137.1:0-3831 GCA_964343545.1 uncultured Bifidobacteriaceae bacterium
CCATCACTGGTGTCGCCCGGGACGACCTGCCCGACCAGGGCGCGTGGCTGTATGCAGAAACCGTGCGCATGATCCACGAGACCTTGCCTGGGTGTGGGGTCGAGTTGCTCGCACCTGACTTCAACGCGGTACCACACCTGTTGCAGCTGGTGTTCGCGTCTAAGCCTGAGGTTTTCGCCCACAACATCGAGACCGTTCCGCGCATCTTCAAGCGCATCCGCCCCGCGTTTCGCTACGAACGCAGCCTCGGCGTCATCAGCAGCGCACGCGCTGCCGGTCTGGTGACCAAGAGCAACCTCATTCTGGGCATGGGCGAGGAAATTGCCGAAGTCCACCAGGCGCTGCGGGACCTGCACGATGCCGGTTGCGAGCTCGTGACCATCACCCAGTACCTGCGCCCAACTCCGCGCCACCACCCGGTGCAGCGCTGGGTGCACCCAGAGGAGTTTGTTGACTTGGCGGACGTGGCACGAGAGATTGGATTCGCCGGCGTCATGAGCGGACCGTTGGTGCGCTCGTCCTACCGAGCGGGCCGCCTCTATCAGCAGGCGGTTGCCGCCCGTCACCCGCAGACCGCCGCTGCCGGCGCATAGGCTGACACCGTGGCACGCGAGAAGAAGACCAAGCAACCCAAACCCGCCAAGCAGCCGGGGAAGGTGCGCACCTTCTTCAAACAGTTCGCGCAGACCTACCGCATGACTGCCCGCCATGACCGGCTCATCGCGCTGAAGATGGCCGCAATCACGGCCATCGTGTGGGCGATGTTCATCGCCCTGGGCAACCTCACAAACCTGCTTGGACTGTTCCTAGTCCCTGGCTTCCTGTTCGGCGTGCTGGGCGCGACTCTCTACTTCGGGCGTCGTGCAGAGCGTGCCGCCTATATGGACATTGAGGGGCAGCCTGGAGCAGCAGCCGCCGTGCTGCAGGCGATGCGTGGCGCCTGGTTCGTGACTGCGGGCATCGCCTTCAACCGGCAACAAGATCTCGTGCACCGCGTGGTCTCGCGTGCTGGCGTGACCTTGGTGTCCGAAGGCCCCTCATCGCGCGTTGCGCAGATGCTGCAGGTCGAGGAGCGCAAGGCCGCGCGATTCGCGTCCAGTGTCACGGTGCATTGCATCCAATGCGGCAATGAGCCTGGCCAAGTGCCGTTGGCCAAGTTGCAGAAGAAATTGAAGTCTCTGCCAAAAGACCTCAAGCCCGCACAGGTCACAAAGTTGCGTCGCCGGTTCGAAGCGCTCAACGCGTCAGGACCTGCTGTGCCCATCCCCAAGGGCCCCATGCCCAAGAGCGCCCGTGCCGCGAAGGGCATGCGTCGGGGAATGTGAGCTCGCGGCTACGCCGTCGTCCAGCAGACGATGTAGACCGAGCCGATAGTGGCCGCTGACGCCCGCGTGCCGCGCCCGGCAACTTGCCAGCCCCAGATGCCGTCGGTCCGTGTCGGATAACTTGCTGTCCACGACACATTGCTGGTGGTGGCATCCGTCAGATTCACGCCGCCACCGCCGGCTACTTCGCCATCTGCACAACTCGCAGTTCCCGATATGACTCCGCCAGCGGAGATACTGAGCGTGCCACTGACAATGCGGGCATCAGTCACACCCGCTGGTCCAGCAGGACCTTGGGCTCCGGCTGCGCCAGCAGGGCCGGCAGGGCCTTGACTGCCCGGGGCGCCGGCGGGACCTTGCAGGCCTGGTACCCCTTGCAGTCCCTGCAGACCCTGGGTTCCCGCTGGGCCCTCAGCACCGCGGGGACCTTGCTCACCTTGGATTCCTTGGCTGCCTTGAGCACCAGCTGGCCCGCGTACCCCGGCGACTCCCTGGGGACCTTCGGGACCTTGCACACCCGCCAACCCATCGACTCCATCGGCGCCAGGGATTCCGCGCAACCCCTGCAGACCCCGCAAACCGCGCGGCCCTTGAGGTCCGATCAACCCGCGCGGACCTTGTGCTCCCGGGTCGCCTTTGGCAGCGGCCGTGCCGTCGCGACCGGCTGGCCCGGTAGCGCCCGTCAAGCCGCGCGGGCCTGTGGGGCCGATTGCACCCGCCGGTCCTTGTGGGCCCTGCGGGCCGGCGACATCTGCCACCGAATCAAATCCAGCGTTGGGCAAGAAGAGCGCGACCACCGCGATGACAAGTGCCGCCAGTGTGAGCATTCGCTGCCAAGCGCGGGTCACTGGCCGCTCATCATCTCGGTCTCGCTGCGCACCCGGACCATCCAACGGTGCAGCCGATGTTCCCGACGCAGATGATTGTTGCGACGCGTCGTCGGCAGATGAGTTTGTCGACATTGTGGCCCCCGTGCCCGAATGCACACACATCCTGCGTGCCTATGACATGAAGGGTACGCGCACGACGCGAAATGTCCGCGCATTTGCGCGGTTATCGAGTACGCACGACCAAGGTGCCGACGGCTTTGTCATGCAAACCTCGTTGATCCCGATCCCAGATGAATGCCGGGAACACCAGCAGCAGTAGCGCGGTGCGAACGAGCGCCTTGTGCAACGGCACTGAGCGACCGTCCACACCAATGACGCCCAGACCCATGACGTACTGCCCGATGGAGGCACCTGCGAAAGCGGTGAGTAACCACAACTGCGCACCGCACACGGCGAGCACCGCAAGCGAGTAGTCGCCGGTGCCGTAGCGCATCCCCAGCAACAGCACGATGAGCATCGACACGGCCCAATCAATCGTGATCGCCGCGAGCCGGCGGCCGAAACCTGCGATG
Organism: uncultured Bifidobacteriaceae bacterium; assembly: GCA_964343545.1. Lineage (GTDB taxonomy): Bacteria > Actinomycetota > Actinomycetes > S36-B12 > UBA5976 > RFTO01. The sequence continues at coordinate 2,728 of CAYFKX010000137.1, forward strand.
CTGCCCGGGCCGGACTCCGGGCGTCCGAGTCGGCGGCCGGGCCAGTCCTGCATGTCGTCAGTGGCCACGCCCCAAACCTAGAAGCGTCGGGCACCGCTGGCACGTCGGCAGGTATGCGGCAGCGGGAAACACCGCTGTAACAAAGGCGAGACTTTGGGGTAACCACCCCGCACTAGGTTTGCGCCATCTGCCACCGAGGCAGCACACTCCCAGACCCAGGTGAAGGAACAAGAATGTTCAAGAGCTCCGATGAGGTCCTGAAGTACATCAAGGACAACGACGTGAAGTTCGTCGATATCCGCTTCTGCGACCTCCCCGGCATGATGCAGCACTTCAACATGCCGGCTAGTGCGATCGACGAGTCGTTCTTCACAGACGGCCAAATGTTCGACGGCTCGTCCATCCGCGGATTCCAGGCAATTCACGAGTCCGACATGAAGTTGCTGCCGGATGTGACCACTGCGTATCTCGACCCGTTCCGTCTCGAGAAGACGCTGGTCATGAACTTCTCCATCCGCGACCCCTTCACCAACGAGCAGTACAGCCGCGACCCGCGCAACATCGCCGCCAAGGCGCAGGCCTACCTTGCCGCCACCGGCATCGCCGACACTGCCTACTTCGGCGCCGAAGCTGAGTTCTACGTCTTTGACTCGGTTCGCTTTGAGACCAAGCAGAACCAGGCGTTCCACTACATCGACTCCAACGAAGGTGCGTGGAACACCGGTCGCGTCGAGGAGGGCGGCAACCTCGGCTACAAGACGCGCTACAAGGGCGGCTACTTCCCCGTCTCGCCGAACGACCAGATGGCAGACATCCGCGACGAGATGGTGCTCAAGCTCGCCGAAGTCGGTCTGAATGTCGAGCGCGCTCACCACGAGGTCGGCACTGCCGGCCAGATGGAGATCAACTACCGCTTCAACACCCTGCTCGCCGCTGCCGATGAGCTCATGCTCTTCAAGTACGTCATCAAGAACACCGCGTGGGACTTCGGCAAGACCGCGACGTTTATGCCTAAGCCGCTGTTCGGCGACAACGGCTCGGGCATGCACTGCCACCAGTCGTTGTGGAAGGACGGCAAGCCGCTGTTCTACGACGAGCGCGGCT
>CAYFKX010000138.1:0-3760 GCA_964343545.1 uncultured Bifidobacteriaceae bacterium
GCGCCCATGATGTCCTTCAGCGCCGAATCAGCCTCGAGGGCGTCGAGCGCGGCGGTGAAGTTGTCCGGCAGCAGTGCGGTGTGCGTCTCCTCGTGCGTCCAGCCTTCACTCATCGCCGGCGGCACGATCTTGCGCGCGATGCCGTCGTAGGCCGCAGCCAGGATCGCGGCGCTCATCACATAGGGGTTAGCCGCGCCGTCGCCGATGCGCAACTCAAGTCGCGCGCCCGCACCGCGCTCCGGCGGGATGCGCACCATCGTCGAACGGTTATCCAATCCCCAGTTCGCGCGGTAGGGCGCGAGGCCGTCCGGCGCAAGCCGCTTGAACGCGTTGACTGTCGGGTTCGTGAACGCGGACAGTGCGGCAGCGTGCTCGATGAGTCCGCCGATCATGTGCAGCGCGGTCTCGGTGAGATCGTCGCCGTCGGCCATGACATTGCGTCCGTCACCGTCGTTGACGGACATGTGCATGTGATACCCGCTGCCGCCTTCGTCGTTCCACGGCTTGCCCATGAACGTGGCAAGCATGCCGGCTTGGGCGGCCATCTCCTTGATGGCTGTCTTGAAAAGGAAAGTGCGGTCTGCTGCATCGAGGGCGTCGCCGTGCCACATGTTGATCTCATACTGCGACGGCGAGAACTCGTGGTTGCCAGCGAAGATGCCGACTGAGAACTCATCGAGGCTGCGCAGCATCTCGGTGAAGAAGCCGTCGGGGTCGACCAGCGCCCCGGTCATGTAGACGCGGCCGGTCTTGTTGATAGCGCGCTTGTATGCGCCTTGCTCATCTTGGTCGCAGAGGTAGAACTCGAGCTCCGGGCCGGTGATGGGCAGCAGGCCCAGCGACGCGAATTTGCCCATCACGGTCTTCAGCACTGTGCGCGGTGCCAGCGGCGTCGCAGTCCCGTCGGAGTCGAAAGCGTCAGCGACGACATACGCGATACCTGGCTCCCACGGTGCTTCACGCATCGTGCTCGGGTCGATCCGGGTGACGAAGTCAGGAAGCCCGTCGGACAGCGAGCCGCGTCCGTCGAGCACGCCGCCTCGGGTGGTGGTGAACCACACTCCCTGGCAGAACGCCGGGCCGTGGCCGAGGGCGCGGTCCATCTGCGAGACCAGCACATCCTTGGACCGCGGGATGCCGAGGATGTCGGAGAACAGGACACGCACGATGTCGATGTCGTTCTCCTGCAGGTCCTGCTTGAGGGCCGCAAGGTTCAGGTCGTCGCTCATGCTGTCGCTCCCGCATCAGTTGTCGTTGCCACTGAGGTCGGGCGCGATACTAGGGCGCAGCGGGCGGTAATGACACCTACCATTGCGGTATCCACCGATCCTGCGGACGAATGTGAAGGGAATCACGATGCGCGCTCTGTTCCTGCAGCACGACCACGTGAGCCCGCCTGGCCCGGTGGCGGATGCGTTCGCCCGTCACGGTTTCGAGGTTGTTGAAGCGGTGGTCGTACCGGAGGACAAGTTCGAGACCCCGAATGTGAATTTCCAGCACCCGGATGCGTCCGCGTTTGATGTGTTGGTGCCGATGGGCGCTCCCTGGGGGGCTTGGGACGACGCGAGCATCGGCAACTGGCTGCAACCAGAGCTTGCGTGGCTGGCCGCTGCCCATGCTGCGGACATCCCCATCTTCGGCATCTGCTTCGGCGGGCAGTCGCTGGCACGCGCTCTCGGTGGCTCGGTCGCACCGGGGCCGAAGGCCGAGATCGGTTGGCATGTGGTGCACAGCGATGACCCGGATTTCATCCCCCACGGCCCGTGGTTCCAGTGGCACTACGACCGCTGGACGCTGCCGGCTGGAGCCACGGAGATTGCGCGGTCATCGGTCGCGTCCCAGGCGTATGTCATCGGGCGCAGCCTCGGCGTGCAGTTCCACCCAGAGGTCACCAGTCACACGCTGCAGTTGTGGTGCGACACCGACGGCAAGCCGGCACTCGAGCGTGATGGCCAAGATCCGCAAACACTGCTGGAGATGACCAGGGCCTTCGATGCGGAAGCGACTGCGCGCGCTCATGCACTCGTCGACAACTTCCTCACCAGGGTCGCGCGACTGGTGTGACCCACGCGCACTCGCCGGAAATCAGGCGAGTGTGACCTTCACCGGGAACCGCTTGATGCCGTTCACGAAGTTGCTGCGCAGTCTTTCCGGAGCACCGACCCGTTCCACCTTGCTGATGCGCGGCAGCAATGTCTCGAACATGATCTGGATCTCCAGCCGGGCCAACGCATTGCCCAAGCACAAGTGCGGACCACCGCGGCCGAAAGTCATGTGCTCATTGGGAGTGCGCTGGACATCGAAACGGTAGGGGTCGGGGAACACCTCCGAGTCGCGGTTGCCGGAGGCGAACCACACCACGACCTTGTCACCGGCCTTCATGTGCTTGCCGTGCATCTCAACATCCTTTGTCGCAGTGCGACGGAAGTGGTAGACCGGCGAACCCCAGCGCAGGAACTCCTCGACCGCCCACGGGATGAGGTCAGGCCTTGCTTGCAGCAACTCGATGGTCTCGGGGAAGTCGATGAGCGCGTTCATTGTGTGGCTGATGGCGTGGCGGGTCGTCTCATTGCCGGCGACGACGAGCAGCAGGAAGTAGTTACGGAAGTCGCGGTCGTCGAGCGCCTTGCCGTCGATGGGTACAGCGTTGACAAGTTTGGAGACGAGGTCGACCCCGTCCTTGCCAAGTCGCTCATCGCGCAGGTTGCGGCCGTACTCGAACACCTCCAGCGCGGCCGGCGAACGGAACGGCAGTAGCCGGTACTCCTCGCTCTCCTCGCTTCCGAGCAGCACATCCGCGTGCTCCGGGTCGGTGTTGCCGACCATCCGGTTTCCCCACTCAATCAGCTGGCCGGTGTCCTCGTCGGGCACGCCGAGCATCCGGGCCAGGACCCGGATGGGGAAGTCCGCACTCACTTCCTTGACGAAGTCGAATTCGCCTTTGGGTAGCGCGGCGTCCAGCGTGCTCGCGGTCAGCCCGCGCAGGAATGTCTCGTAGCCGGCAACGGCTTTGGGGGTGAACTCCCCTTGCATCATCTTGCGCAGCGCGCGGTGACGGTCGCCGTCGGTCTCCAGCATCGACTTGCGCACATCAAGTTGCTCGGAGTCGAGTTCCTCGAGGTTGGCGGCGCCGACTTCACTGGAGAATGTCGACGCATCGCGCAGCACATTCACAATGTCCGCGTAGCGGGTAATCGACCAGAAGCCGTGGTTCGGCGCGTCCTCGAGGTCCCAGTGGACGGGATCCTCCGCGCGCAGTTGGTCAAAGGTGGCCCACGGCGGACCGGCCTCGAAGAGGTCCAGGTCATCAAGTCGGATATCTGCGGCACTCGCCATGTGTCACCTCAGTGTTCCAGTCGCGCGTGCGCGCGAGCATCCAGTGCAACGGTCCCGATTTCACCAGGGCGCCGTCGCTCAGAATCGTTCGTACCCGAATGAGTATGGCAGACTGACCGCCATGCCGGGAAGCCACACGCTCAGTGAGACCGAGCACGCCGTCGCCGAACGGCTTGGCGGCATGCCCATCGACTTCGCCGCCATGGCCGCCTGCTCGAACCTGTTCCGGGCGGCCAATGCAGTACGCAACCACCTCGAGCGCTCGGTGCTGGCTGAGCACGACCTCACCTGGACCGCATTCGTCGTCCTGTGGGTCTCCTGGATCTGGGAGCCGATCGAGACCCGCGACATCGCCAGCGAGGCCGGGTTCTCCAAGGCCACGCTCACCGGCGTCCTCGACACTCTCGAAGGACGCGGTCTGCTC
>CAYFKX010000139.1:0-3758 GCA_964343545.1 uncultured Bifidobacteriaceae bacterium
GGCGAGAAGCGTTCGCCGAACATGACCTGGACCTCGGCGACTTTGATGTGCTCGCCGCCTTGCGCAGAGCAGGCGCGCCCTATCAACTTTCTGCCGGAGCACTCGGTGCGAGCACGTTAGTGACCAGCGGCACCATGACCCACCGCATTGACCGCCTCGTCGTGCGCGGGCTCGTCCAGCGCCTCCCAGACCCGCAAGACGGTCGTGGGGTGCTAGTCCGCCTCAGCGAGCAAGGCCGCATCCGAGTTGACGCTGCCCTTGACTCACTGCTGGCACAAGAGCGCGGACTGCTGGCGTACTTGAGCGGCGACGACCAAGAATTACTGGCCTCGCAGTTGCGAGTGCTCTTGTTGCCGCTGGAGTAGCAAGGTGCGCCAGCACATTCAGCGGTCTTCGCCGTCAGCGATGATCTCAGCTGCAACCAGCCACTGCTCCTCGAGATCACTCTTCTCCGCTGTCAGCAGTTCCACTTCCGCCATCAACTGCTGGAGCCTCTCGTAGTCCGCACCAGCCTCAGAGATGCTCGCGGCGAGATCACCGAGTAGTTCCTCAACCTTGGCCAGCCGTCGGTCGATGCGCTGGATGTTTTTGCGGGCAGCGTGCAGCTGCGCACCACTGGGGCGGTCGGTCGGCTTCGTTTGCGTGGGCGCCGCAACTGGGGCTTGCACGGGATTTCGCACCGCTAGGTACTGCTCGACGCCGCCGGGCAAGTGTTGGAGTTTCGCGGGCTGGCCATGACGCGGCAGCAACGCATACATCTGATCACAGGTGCGCTCAAGGAAATAGCGGTCGTGGGAGACGCTGATGACTGTGCCTGGCCAGGTGTCCAGCAGGTCTTCGAATTCTGCTGCAGTGTCGGTGTCCAAGTCGTTCGTGGGCTCATCCAGCAGGAGCACATTCGGCCCGGCCAAGAGCACCGTCAACAGGCTCAGGCGTCGACGCTCACCACCGCTGAGGTCACGGATGAACGTTGCGAGTCGGTTGGAAGTGAATCCGAACCGCTCGAGCAGGGAGCGGGCGCTGATGTCGCGGCCGTCGACCTCAACCATGGAATGCAGAGACTCGATGTACTCCAGTACCTGCTTGTCCCCGGGCATCTCATCCGCCATCTGCGACAGCATCCCGATGACGACCGTGGTTCCAACTTCAACCCGGCCATGGCGGCGGACCGGACGAGAAGCAACTGGCACATCGGCTGCGCTGGCGACCGCGTTGAGCAGGGTGGTCTTGCCGATGCCATTCGGTCCGAGCAGTCCATACCGCACCCCTGGCGCGAGATTCCACGTCGCATCGGCGAACACAGTGGGCTCGTGCTCGGCGACGGCGTAGGAGACTTCCTGAAGGTTCACGACTTTCTTGCCCAGTCGCGCGGACGCGACCCGTGTGAGTTCGACGCTGTCGCGTGGCGGCGGCACATGTGCAATCAGCTCCTCCGCAGCCGCGATCCGAAACTTGGGCTTGCTGGTTCGTGCTGGTGCGCCACGTCGTAGCCAGGCCAACTCTTTGCGCAACAGGTTCGCCCGACGCTCCTGAGTAACCGCTTCGCGACGCTGCCGCTCCGCACGTGCAAGCACGAACGCCGCGTAGCCGCCGTCATACTTATGCACGGCCCCTTCGGCAACCTCCCACGTACTCGTGCATGCCGCGTCAAGGAACCAGCGGTCGTGGGTCACCAGCACCGTGGCGCCCCGCCGACGCGACACGAAGCCAGCAAGCCAGTCGATAGCTTCGATCTCCAGGTGGTTGGTCGGTTCATCAAGGATGAGAACATCACTGTCGTGAATTAGGGCACGCGCCAATTCCGCCTTGCGTCGCTGCCCACCGCTCATCGCAGCCATCGACGTGGTCATGCCGTGCGGGTAGCCCGTGGCACCCACACCACCGATGAGGCCGTCGAGTACTTCGCGTACCAACGGCTTTCCCGCCCATGTGTGAGCAGCATCCCCAGCGAAGAGGTACTCCCCCAAAGTCAAAGCCAGTACGTCATCGTCATGCGCCTGTCCGACCAACTGCAAGGTGACGTCGGTGGTGCGCACGACCCGACCGGAGTCTGGCTCACGCACGCCGGCGAGAACTTCGACCAACGTGGTCTTTCCGTCACCATTGCGCCCCACGACTCCAATTCGTTCGCCGGGCATCACCGCAAGTGACACCGCATCCAAGACGGTGCGGGTGCCATACACGACGGTTGCGGACTCCACCGCGACGAGCGGATTCATGCTAGGTGAGCGCCTCGTGCCGGCCCCGTCGCCCGGAGTACCCGCGAGCAGACGCCCTCTGCGCTCAGGGCCACGGCCAGGGAGTCAGCCTGCTCTTTGGAGTCGGACAGAAAGACACATGTCGGACCGCTGCCAGAAACCAGTGCCGCCGTAGCTCCATGCTCTAAGCCAGTCTGAAGGGTTCGACACAAACCTGGTCGCATCGCGATGGCAGCATCCTGCAAGTCATTGGTCATCGCCGCGGCGATGCCCTCGATGTCGCCGCTGCGAAGTGCCAACAACATGTCCCGTGGCAGCTCCGCGTGCGCAAGATCTGGCTCGTCGCCACGGAGTTCATCGAGTTTTCGGTACACCGCTGGCGTACTCAAGCCATCATCGCTGACGGCGAGTACCCAGTGCAAAGAGCCGGCTGCGGTGCCAGGTGTGAGCACAGGTGCAAGTTGATCCCCGCGGCCGGTGCCCAGCATCGTGCCGCCGAACAGCGCAAAGGGGACATCTGATCCCAACGCCGCTGCCACGTCGGCAAGTTGCTGTGTGGTCAACCCCGTCTGCCACAACTCGTTGCACGCCACCAGGGTTGCTGCGGCATCTGCGCTGCCGCCGGCCAATCCCGCCGCTACTGGAATTCGCTTAATGACCGTAAGTGCCACCTGCGGCTTGTGACCCGTCGCATCTGCCAGCGCGTACACAGCCTTCATTGCCAGGTTGTCGTCGCCGTCGGGCACCGAACCTGCTACTTCGGACTTCATCGTGATAGTCGGTCGCAGTGCCGGCACAGCGGTGACAGTGTCGTGCAGCGTGAGCGCGTGGTAGACCGTCGTGACGCCGTGGTAGCCATCTGCCTCCAGTGGTCCGACGGACAACGTGAGGTTGACCTTCGCGGGCGCGTGCGCGGTCACTGTCACAGCGCGCAGCCTAGGAGCACACGCGAGCCAGTCGGACCCAGTCGTCCACGTTCAGCACTTCAGCCCGTGCGCTTGGGTCAATCTGCGCAGCGCGCAAGCAATCCTCGGCCGACGCAGCTCCCCCGAGTACGCCCGCAAGCGCCGACCGCAGGGTCTTGCGCCGCTGCGCGAAGCCAGCGTCAACCAACGCGAACACTGCAGACCGGTCCGCGTCTGGAGCCGGCTTGCGACTCAGTTGCACTAGCGCGCTATCCACATTGGGTTCGGGCCAGAACACCTTGCGCCCGATGCTCGAGGCACGTCGCACATCGGCATACCAGCGAGCCTTCACGCTAGGGACGCCGAAGACTCGGGACCCTGGCTCGGCCGCAAGTCGGTCAGCGACCTCGGCTTGCACCATCACCAGCACCCGCTCGATGGTGGGAAAGGTTTCGAGGAAGTGCAGCAGGACGGGGACCGCGACGTTGTAGGGCAGGTTCGCCACCATCGCAGTCGGAGCAACCGGCAGCGTTGTCACCCGCAATGCGTCCGCGGTCACAACTTGCAGGCGGCCAGCGCCTTCTGGGTAGCGCTGTGCAACAGTGTGGGGTAACGCGGCCGCGAGCACCTCGTCAATCTCGACCGCGATGACCTG
>CAYFKX010000140.1:0-3726 GCA_964343545.1 uncultured Bifidobacteriaceae bacterium
ACTGCAGATGCCGCCTTCAGACCGCGACTGACCAGTGCTGCAAAGACCAGGAGCAGCGCGATACTGCCCACCAGCCCTAGTTCCTCGCCGAGGCTGGTGAAGATGAAGTCTGATTCAGCAAACGGAACCAAGTTCGGGTAGCCGCCGCCGAGGCCGGCTCCAAACAAGCCCCCATTGGCAAGGCCGTACAGGCCGAGTGCTACCTGCGACGTGCCGTCGCCGACAAACGGGTCAAGCCACAGCGAGACCCGTACCTGCACGTGACTGAACAGAGTCCAGGCGACAGCCGCTCCGCTGCTGAACAGCAGGAAGCCGAGGATCGCCCACGACCTTTGCTCGGTGGCGATGTACAGGAGTACGACGAAGCCGCCGAAGAAGAGCAATGAGGTGCCGAGGTCACGTTGCAGGATGAGCACACTCAATGACAGCCCCCACACAAACAACAGGGGACCAAGGTCGCGCGGCCTCGGGAACGGGATGCCTGCGAAACGCGAACGCAAGGCACCGAGTGCTTTGCCGTGGCGTGCGAGGTAGGCGGCAAACCCAACTGTGAGCACGACTTTCGCTACCTCGGCCGGTTGAAAGGACACGCCGGCGATGTTGACCCACAAGGTCGCTCCGCGGATGGTGCGCCCGAGGCCGGGGACCAGTGGCGCGAGTACCAGCACCAGACCGAGCAGGATGAGTGTCCACGGATAGCGCTGGGCGCGCCGATGATCGCGCACCAACAGCAGTGTCGCCACGAGTAGCACTGCGCCAATGACGAACCAGGTGATCTGCGCGCCGGCCTTCGCCGCGGGGACGGGTTCGCCGCGGCTGAGCGCGCGCAACTCGTCCGCGAGGTCGAGTCGGTGAATCATGGCGATGCCGACACCGGTCAGTACTGTCGCCAATGGCAGCAACAGCGGGTCTGAATACGGCGCGCGCCAGCGAACGAGTAAGTGCGCAGACACCGCCGTGGCCGCGAACACCGCGATGATCTCCCAGGTCAGTGCCGACACAGCAGACGTGATGGCGATGTCGACATTGATCAGTGCGATCGCGGTTATCGTCGAGGCGAGCACTTGCAACCACAACTCGCGTCGACGGGCAACTGCCATTGACATCACGGCTGGCCAGTAGCGCATTCGACAGACACCGGGGTGGTGCGACAGGCGACGTCGGCAATGATGCGTAGCGCGTGCTCCTGCGAGTCTGCAGCAATGAGTTTTGTGAGCAAACCTTGGTCGTAGGCGGGCAGCTGTGCAACGACGATGCTCGTGCGGTTTGTGATGCGGCCGAGCGAAACTCCCAACACGGGTTCCGCCAGACCGTTGCCGACGACCACACGCCCGTTGTCAACTCCGACCCACCACTGGGCGTTTATCCATGCAGAGATCAACGCCGCCAACACCAGCAGTGCCGCCGCGACGATGACCGGACGACGCAGCCGTTGCCACCAGCCGACGGGTTCGTGCGTGCTCGCGGCTGCCGACGCGGCATCGCCAACCCGGCCGCTCATAACCGCGAGCTTTGTGCGCAGTGACTGCGAACGGATTGCTGTCTGGTTGCGTACCTCGGTTGCCGCGCCGACCAACACGCTGATGTCGGCTGACGGTGCCGGGGTGTCGACGACGTCGGCGACGACGACAGTCACGTTGTCAGGCGCGCCAGCGAGCAGCGCCAGGTCGACAAGAGACTGCACGGCCGCCGTCGGGTCTTCATAGGCCTTGAGTACTCGTGCCAGCAATTCATCTGGCACCACGCCGGACAGTCCGTCGCTGCACAGCAGTAGGCGATCGTTCAGATGCAGTTCGCGCACTGAGATGTCAGCTGCGGCAGCGCCGCCACCGAGGGCGCGCAGCACCACTGAGCGTTGCGGGTGGTTCTCGGCTTGCTCGGCAGTGATTTTGCCTTGGTCGAGTAACGACTGGATGTATGTGTGGTCCACTGTCAGCGGCACGAGCACGTCGTCGCGCAGCAGGTAGCCACGGCTGTCGCCGATGTGGCACACCACGAGGGTGTTCTCGCTAATCGTGACCGCGGTCAGCGTGGTGCCCATCCCCGTCAGCTCAACGTCAGACGCTTCGGTTGCGGAGATGACGTCATCGGCAAGCCGAACCGAGGTGTCGAGCATCGATGTCACAGTGCTCACCGAACCGGCAGGATCGACCGTCGCGATAGCGCCGACCGCGATGCTGCTGGCAATCTCACCACCAGCATGCCCACCAAGACCGTCAGCAACGGCCAAGCTCTGTGACGAAGCGAACGCCGAGTCCTCGTTCTGCTCACGAACCGCACCAACATCGCTACGTGCCGCGAAATGGAAGCGAAAAGTTGGGGTCGTCGCTGACTGCGGTGATGGGTCCGTAGTCACGAGGTCACCTTGAAGTTGGTGCGGCCGACACTGATGACCGTGCCGACAGTGACCGCAGTTGCCGCCGTGATGCGCTTGCGGTTGACCCACGTGCCATTTGTTGAATCGAGATCTTCGACGAACCAGGTGTCATCAACGCGACGCAGCCGCGTGTGCTTGCTGCTGGCGTAGTCGTCGGTCAACACGATGGAGCAGTCCGGCGCGCGGCCGATGGTGATGTCAGCGCCGGTCAGTGCCATGGTGGCGCCGGCCAGCGACCCATCGAGGATTTCTAACGACTTGGCTACGTTGCGTTGCCCACGCTGGGCCCTCACGCGCTCCTGTCGCGCACGTCGGGTCGCGGTGCCGGCTGTGCTGCCTGCTGCTCGTAGGTCCCGGCGTAGCACGGTGATGACCATGAAGAGAAAAATCCACAGCAGACCGAGGAACCCAAACCGAATCGCAGTGAGGAGTAGCTCGTTCACGGCAACCGTCAGGTGGTGCGCAGGACGACGGTGGTGGTACCGATGGTGATGCGGGTGCCGTCGATGGCGTCAACCTCGTTGATGCGCTCGCCGTTGACGAACGTGCCGTTTGTGGAATTGAGGTCGCGTACCTTGATGGGTGAGCCGAGGACAATCTCGCAGTGCGTACGCGAGGCGCCGGTGTCATCAATGTGAACATTGACGTCAGTCCCGCGACCGAGTTTGGTCACGGTTGAGACCAGCGGCACTTCCTTGCCGTTAGGGAATACAAGTCGTGCTGCGCCAGCAATGGCCGGAGCGCCCGGGGCCGGGCGGGCTTGGCTGCGCACCCGAAACACACCGACATCGAGGTCGGCGTCCTCTGCTAGCAGCACTTCGACAGGGCCAACCAACACATAGGCCTGGCTCTGCGCATGCTCAGCGACGACGCCGGCGAGTTCAGCCTGTAGCGCTTCGGCATAGACCGTGAGCCGCTCGTAGTCGCGGGCAGACAAGTCCAGGTGGAAGACGTTGGGTGTGATGGTGCGGGCCTTGTCGATGACTGCGGCCCGGTCATCCATTTCGCGGTGCAACGCCGCAGCAATCTCGATGGGTTGGACTTCGGCGGTGAAGGCTCGGGCGAACGCCCCGTTGACGAGCCGGTCCAGCCGCGCTTCGAAAGCGTCGAGGATGCTCACCTTGGCGAGTGTAATCGCGGGTTGCGGGTGTGCGGGGTGCATGCGGCGTGGCTACTGCACTCAGTTGTGGTCGGCACAGTTCGGGGCGCTCCGCCGGTGTTCAGCGAGCACCTTTTGGGGCCGCCATGAGCCTGAAAGACGCGCTTCGGCGGGTGCTAGCCTTCCCATCTCACTCGCGCGGGTGGCGGAATAGGCAGACGCGCTGGCTTCAGGTGCCAGTGCCCGCAAG
>CAYFKX010000141.1:0-3684 GCA_964343545.1 uncultured Bifidobacteriaceae bacterium
CGATGTGTCGTCTGAACCAGCGTCGGCAGCAGCATCAGCAGCCGCGTCGTCACTCGCGTCGGCAACAGCATCAGCAGTTTCCGGCTCAGCCGCTTCAGCAGCGACCGCAGCAGCAGTTGCCGCTGCTGCAGCAGCAGCCTCAGCGGCGGCCTTCTCCTTCGCCGCACGCTTGGCGGCAGCAGCGGCCTCAGCAACCACGTTCTCAGCCAGCGGCTCGCACAATTCGATAACGGCCATCGGCGCGTTGTCGCCCTTACGCGGGCCGATCTTGGTGATGCGCGTGTAGCCACCGTTGCGGTTCGCGTAACGCGGACCGATTTCAGTGAACAGCACGTGCACGACACCCTTGTCACGGATGACGGTCATCACCCGACGACGAGCGTGCAGGTCACCGCGCTTAGCGAACGTGATGAGGCGCTCAGCGAATGGACGAAGGCGCTTGGCCTTGGTCTCGGTCGTAGTGATGCGACCGTGCTCGAACAACGAGGTCGCGAGGTTCGCCAGGATCAGACGCTCATGTGCGGGACTGCCGCCGAGGCGGGCACCCTTGGTTGGAGTTGGCATGGTGTTCCCTTTCGCAGAACTGACCGCGAGGTCAGAGCTGCTCGTCCTCGATGTAGGTCGTGTCGTTGTCGTCTGAGTCGTTGTCGTCTGAGTCGTCGTCAGCAGCCTCGCCTGCGGCTGTAAAAGTGGCAGTCGTGGCAACCGCTGTGGCTACTGCACCAGCGTCAAAGCCGTGGGTGGAGTCCTTCAGCGACAACCCGAGAGTTGCCAACTTCTCCTTGACCTCGTCAACAGACTTGCTGCCGAAGTTGCGGATGTCAGCCAGGTCGGCCTCGCTCAAGGAGATGAGCGCGCCGACCGTGTCGATGGACTCCCGCTTGAGGCAGTTGTACGAGCGCACGGTCAGGTCCAGAGCCTCGATTGGCATCTGCAGCTGCTCGAGCAGGAAGTTGTCGCTCTCAGATGGCCCGAGCTCAACACCTTCGGCGTTCGGGTTCAGGTCGCGCACCAGGCCGAGGATCTCCACCAGGGTCGCACCCGAGGAGGCAAGTGCGTCGCGGGGCGACATGCCTGGCTTGGTCTCGACATCCAGCACGAGCTTGTCGAAGTCGGTGCGCTGCTCAACACGAGTGGCTTCGACCTTGTAGGCAACCTTGAGCACTGGCGAGTAGATGGAGTCAACCGGAATCCAGCCGATGAACTCCGTCTGCTGCTTGGCCTGTGACGCTGCCACGTAGCCACGGCCGCGCTCGACGGTGAACTGCACATCAAGGTTGCCACCTTCAGCCAACGTGGCCAGGTGCAACTCGGGGTTGTGGATGGTCACACCCGCCGGGCACTCGATGTCGGCGGCGGTCACAGCGCCAGGGCCGGACTTGCGCAGGCTCAGCTGCTGCTGCTCTTCGTGATCGCTGGAGACCACGATGGTCTTCACATTGAGGATGAACTCCACGACGTCCTCAACCATGCCGTCGATGGCCGTGAACTCATGCAGGACACCCTTGACGTTGATGTTGGTGACCGCCGCGCCGGGAACCGACGACAGCAGGGTCCGACGCAGGGAGTTGCCGAGGGTGTAGCCGAAGCCAGGCTCCAGCGGCTCGAGCACAAACCGCGAACGAGTCGCGGAGATGGACTCCTCGGACAGGGTGGGGCGTTGCGCGATAAGCACAGGACTTCCTTCCAGCGACGACCTCTATATGACGCCGCAGTTTGTGACCGACACCCGTCAAGGCGTCGGTCGACGGTCACTTGGAGTAAAGCTCGACGATTAGTTGCTCTTGCACCAGGGTGTCGATGTTCCCGCGCACCGGCAGGGTGTGCACGAGGATGCGCATGCGGTTCGGGACAACCTCAATCCACGCCGGCGACGTGCGGTCAGCCAGTTCCTCCTGAGCCACCAGGAACGGCGTGAGCTCACGCGAACCAGGTCGAACATCGATGATGTCCGATGCCGAGACGCGGTAGGACGGGATGTTCACCTTCTGGCCGTTCACCAAGAAGTGACCGTGGCGCACCAACTGACGGGCCATGTCACGGCTCTTCGCGAAGCCAGCACGGTAGACGACGTTGTCCAAGCGGGTCTCGAGGATGATGAGCAGGTTCTCACCGGTCTTGCCGGTACGGCGCTGCGCCTCCTCGTAGTAGCCACGGAACTGCTTCTCCAGCACACCGTAGATACGCGCGCACTTCTGCTTCTCACGCATCTGCAGCAGGTACTCGGAGTCCTTGGTCCGCCCGCGGCCGTGCTGACCCGGCGGATAAGGGCGGGACTCAATCGGACACTTCGCAGATTCGCACTTGGAACCCTTGAGGAACAGCTTGACCTTCTCGCGGCGGCAGCGCTTGCAGTCTGCACCTGTGTAACGAGCCATGGTGTGGTTTCTCCTTCAGACTTTCAAACGCGACGGCGCTTGGGCGGGCGGCAGCCGTTGTGGGCAAGTGGGGTCACATCGGAGATGGAACCCACTTCCAGGCCGGTGGCCTGCAGCGAGCGGATAGCGGTCTCACGGCCAGAGCCGGGACCCTTGACGAACACATCAACCTTGCGCATTCCGTGCTCCATCGCTCGACGCGCGGCAGCCTCAGCGGCCAACTGCGCGGCGAACGGGGTCGACTTACGCGTTCCCTTGAAGCCGACCTGACCAGAGGACGCGGATGCGATCACGGCGCCGGTGGGGTCGGTGATGGAAATGATGGTGTTATTGAACGTGCTCTTAATGTGGGCGTGCCCATGAGCGATGTTCTTCTTCTCCTTGCGGCGGACCTTCTTGGCGCCGGCCGCAGAGCGGGCCTTAGGGGGCATGTTCTTCCTTCACAGTTGAGATTGGGCAGACCCGGTGCGAAACCGGGCGCAGAGCTTGGTTACTTGCCGACCTTCTTCTTGCCGGCGACGGTCTTGCGCGGGCCCTTGCGGGTGCGGGCGTTGGTGTGAGTTCGCTGGCCTCGCACCGGCAAACCACGACGGTGCCGAATGCCCTGGTAGGAACCAATCTCAACCTTGCGGCGGATGTCTGCTTGTACTTCGCGGCGCAGATCACCTTCGACCTTGAACTGGGCGTCGATGTAATCGCGCAGCGGCACCAGCTGCTCGTCAGTGAGGTCACGGACCCGCAGGTCGCCACTGATTCCGGTGGCGGCGAGAATCTCATGAGCCCGACTGCGGCCGATGCCGTAGATGTAGGTGAGTGCAATCTCCAAACGCTTCTCGCGCGGGAGGTCGACTCCAACGAGACGTGCCATTGGCGTACTACCGTCCTATCAGGTTGTCGTCCGGCTGTGTGGGGCGTTACCTGTCCTCATCGCCTGGTGAGGTCCCCGGCAATCCGGTCCGGGGGTGTCGTCCTGCAGCGGGCACAAGTGCTGCGGGGGTCGGGTAACGCTGTGTTCAGTTGTGATGTCGTGCGTGTGCTCTGCGGTCAGCCCTGACGCTGCTTGTGGCGCGGGTTCTCGCAGATCACCATGACGCGCCCATGACGGCGAATCACCTTGCACTTGTCGCAGATCGGCTTCACGCTCGGTTGGACCTTCATGTTGATGCTCCTCGTGCGACTCTCACTTGTACCGGTACACGATGCGACCGCGGGTGAGGTCATACGGCGACAGTTCCACGACAACGCGGTCGTCGAGGAGGATGCGGATGTAGTGCTGCCGCATCTTGCCGCTGATATGTGCCAGCAC
>CAYFKX010000142.1:0-266 GCA_964343545.1 uncultured Bifidobacteriaceae bacterium
CATCAATGTCGTACGCCACACACACCGGAATCTGCTCGAAGCCCGTGAGCACATCAAGCTTCGTGAGGAAGAAGTCGGTAAGGCCATTGACCCGCGTCGCATAGCGGGCAACTGGCGCGTCGAACCAGCCACAGCGGCGTGGCCGACCGGTGGTGACACCGCGCTCGCCACCGATGGTGCGCAAACGCTCGCCGTTGTCGTCGTGCAGCTCCGTGGGGAACGGTCCGGAGCCCACGCGCGTGGCATACGCCTTGGTGATGCCAAGC
>CAYFKX010000142.1:276-3626 GCA_964343545.1 uncultured Bifidobacteriaceae bacterium
ATGCGGGTCGGGCCGATACCCGAGCCAGTGCACGCACCGCCAGCAGTTGGATTAGACGATGTGACGAACGGATAAGTGCCGTGGTCGACATCGAGGAACGTCCCTTGACCGCCTTCGAGCAGCACCGTCTTGCCTGCGTCAAGCGCCTTGTTCAACAGCAGCGTGGTGTCCGTGACCATCGGCTTGAGGCGTTCCGCGTACTGCATGAGGTGCTCGAGCACCTCTTGCGCGATGACCTCACGGCGGTTGAACACTTTGACGAGCACCTGGTTCTTGTTGTGCAGTGCCGCCTCAATCTTCTGCAACAAGATCTTCTCGTCGAAAAGGTCTTGCACACGCAAGCCAACCCGGCCGACCTTGTCCGCGTATGTCGGGCCGATGCCTCGGCCGGTGGTGCCGATCTTGGCGTTGCCAAGGAATCGCTCGGTCACCTTGTCCAGTGTCACGTGATAGGGCGCGATGACATGCGCATTGGCGCTGACGACCAGCGCCGAGGTGTCAACACCTTGACTCTCCATTTGGTCAATCTCGTGGAACAGCACACTGAGGTCGATGACCACGCCATTGCCGATGACCGGCACGCAGCCTGGTGTGAGGATGCCGCTGGGAAGCAGGTGTGTTGCAAATTTCTTGCCGTCGATGACGACGGTGTGGCCGGCGTTGTTCCCGCCTTGGTAGCGCACGACGTAGTCGACTCGCCCACCGAGAAGGTCTGTGGCTTTTCCTTTGCCCTCATCGCCCCATTGGGCACCGAGGATGACTAGTGCTGGCACTGTCGGGAGTCTATTGCGTGGGTTCAGTGCCCCAACGCGGCTAGCACTTGCCGCGCCGCTGCCCGCCCACTGAGCCAGGCCGCCTCGATCCGCGATGGCCCTGCCCAGCCATCCCCGCAGACCGCGACCTTTGTCTGCCGATCCCAGCCGCACAGCTCCTCGCGCGCCCGCTGCGGACGGGCCAAACCCCAACGCTTCGTGATGCGGTGAGCTGGCTCAGCCCATGTCCGCAGTACCCGCGCAACCTCAGCCTCGATTGCCCAAACAGCAGCCTCTGGATTCTCCAAGTGCGGTTCAGCGTGGGCTGCGGTGCTGTGTGCGACCAACACAGCGGCACCGTCACCACGGCGCCGGCCATCGTCTGCCACAGTGGCGAGCACCGACGAGTCGTTGACGAACCACAAGTCGTCGTCTGGCCAGAAGCGTTCGTGGAACACCATGGTGTGGCAGATGACAGGTTCCCACGACACTTCGGCCAAAGTCGCACGTAGTTCCACGAAATCCTGCGCGTGCAGCACCCGTAACGCCTGTGGGTCTGGACACGCAAGAATGACTGCGTCTGCCGATTGCCGAATCTGCTGCTGGTCGCAATCGCGGAGGACAACGTCAACGCTGGCAACGTGCGCCCGCACTGCTGTCACTACCGTCGAAAAATCAACGGTGACGTGCGCGCGTGCCGCAAGGTCGGCGACCATTGCGCGGGCCAGCGAACGCAGGCCGCGCGGACTTGCGTAGCGCAAGGGACCCTGACGGCGGCTGAATCCCGCCTCGTCGACCACCGTCGCGGTATCGCACCATTGGCGCACCAATCCCTCGTCTGTCCACGACTGCACCTGCGTGGCGAATTCGTTGTCGCGCACGGTGAAGTACGCCGCACCCACATCAACGACATGTCCATCCCAGGCAGTGCCCGTTGCACTCAGGTCTCGCACAGCCAGACGGCCGCCGGGGTTCTCTCCCATGTCAACGACCTTCACGTCGACATCCGCATCAGCCAAAGCAGAAGCTGCGGCCAAGCCTGAGATTCCGGCGCCCATAACAATGACTTTCATGAGTTATCCGCCACGAAACGCCCTAGAGGTGGACATGCCTGGGCAGACACAGGCAGTCTTCGTTGCATTGCAGTCGCGCTAGCCGTGGGGTGTATCGGCTAGTTGCCGAGAGTCGTGTACGCCGTGGTCGAGGATTCGCGCAGGAACTCACGACACCGGTGGGCTTCATCGTCTTCACCAATGGCCGCCGCAGCCACGGCGAGTGAGTGCAAGCAGCTGAGCCAGCCACGGTTCGGCTCGTGCTCCCACGGCACTGGCCCGGCCCCGCGCCAGCCATTGCGACGCAGCAGGTCCAGCCCACGGTGGTAGCCCACCCGTGCATAGGCGTAGCCCTCAATAGTTCGACCGGCAGCCAACGCCGTGGACGCGAGCAAAGCCCAGGCTGCACTCGATGTCGGGTGCCCAGCGGCGACCACCGCCGCGTCCTCGCCTGCGGCCAACCGCGCCACAGCAGGGTCGGCAGGTAACAACGTGTCGGGCAGGGGGTTCAGCAAGTCACCGGTCATAGCGCAATTGTTGTACGAGCTTTGGGCTCACGCCTGCGGGGCGGTCGCGGCCTCTTGCTCACCGCCGCGGCGACTGCCCAAAGCCTCGCGATGTTGTGCCCGATGAAGGATTGGCCAGCCAATCAGCCCTGCGCACAGAGCCAGGAATCCGCCTGCAGCGATCACTGTGGACGCTGCCACTGAAGTGCCGATTAACCCGGCCGCAGCCATTGAGGTCAGGCTGGACACCGTGATGATGCTGCCAAACGCAGACCCAAATCGGCCTCTGACGTCATCGGGTACCCGATAGGCAAACAGCAAACCGAACACCATGTTGATGACGCCGTTTCCGATGCCGGCTACGAGCAAGAGCAGAGCAGCAACCCTCACGTCGCGGCTGAATGCGAAACACATGAGACCTGCCGCGATGACGAGTTCGCTGACGACAACACTGACGGGAAGTCGTGAACGCGGAATGTTCAGCCGCGGAAACAGTTGTGCCCCTAGCAAGTTGCCCGCTCCGTAAACCAGACCCAAGACGCCGTAGGCAGTAGAGCCAGCACCAAGTTCCTCGGTGATGAAGAAAACTTCCACGACATTCAAGGCGCCGAAACCAAGCACGCTGACGACAAGAATTGCGAGCAGAGTGCACATGATGGTGTCGTTGCGCAACACCCGAAGGCCAGCAGTCAACTCCGAGAGCCTTCCGCCGCTGACTTGAGCGAGCGTCGGCACTCGATCTTTGCTGAGCAACGCTGCGAGTACCGCGTAGACGAGGAAAGTCGCCGCATCAAGCAGTAATGGCCATCGAGTGTCGGTCGCTGCAATCAACGCACCTCCAAGCGCTGGACCTGCGAGGTTGCCTATCGCGACAAACGACTGCGACAGACCCATGGCACGCGGCAGTTGCTCTTCGCTGACCAGTTTCGGTAGCAACGCCATCCACGCCGGGTTGGCAATCGCGGTACCTAAAGCAAGAGCAGCCAAGGCAATCACGGTCATGGCGGTGCTGCCGGTCCAGAACAGGCCCGCCGCGATCA
>CAYFKX010000143.1:0-3577 GCA_964343545.1 uncultured Bifidobacteriaceae bacterium
CCGAGGCGCTGACGATGGGTGATCGAGTCGCCGTCATGAGCGAAGGTGTCCTGCAGCAACTGGGAACGCCAGCAGAGATCTACGACCGGCCACAGAGTCTGTTCGTGGCCAAGTTCGTAGGTAGTCCCAGCATGAACACGTGGGCTCTGGAGATTGCAGATGGCGGCGCCCGATTCGGCGATCAGCGCCTAGCGTTGCCAGCGGGTATCGCGATTGGCACGCGCGCTCAGGTGACACTCGGCGTACGACCTGAGGATGTCGCGCTTGCCGAGGCATCTGCGATTCGTGCGACTGTTCGACGAGTCGAGGTCCCCGGCGCAGACACCCTTGTCTACGCCGACATTCTCAACAGCTCGTTTGCCGTCACGGTCCGCCTAGGAGCGCGTGTGGCAGTGGGTCCAGGTGACGAAGTGGGCCTCGATATCGACCCGGAGCGGATGCATCTGTTCGACTCAACTACCGGCGCACGCATCAACTAGCGCAGTGCCTAGGGCGCGGGCCGTAGGCAGGAAATTCTCAGCACTTGCTGCTTCAGCGAGCGCGGGCCGCCTCGTACAGCGCGATGCTCGTTGCCACAGACGCGTTGAGTGACTCCGTTGCGGCAGCAATCGGGATGCTTGCGACGACATCACACGTCTCTCGCACCAACCGCGATAGCCCCGCACCTTCTGCGCCGACCACGATGACTGCTGGCCCTGCAAGAAACTCACGGGCTGCCTCCGCGAGTGAGGCATCCCCATCACCTGCGAGACCGATAACGAAGCAACCAGCGCGCTGGTAGTCCTGTAAGGCACGCACCAAGTTGGTTGCCTGCGCCACCTTGATGCGTGCTGCCGCCCCGGCGCTGGTCTTCCAAGTTGCGGGCGTCACTCCGACTGCACGTCTTTGCGGAATGACGACACCAGTGCAGTTAAAGGCCGCTGCACTTCGGATGATCGCGCCGAGGTTTCGAGGGTCGGTGATGCCGTCTACCGCGACAATCAACGTCGCACGTTCGGCATCGCCCAGTACATCCGCAGGATCGCAGTAGTTGAACGCGGGCACTTTCGCCGCGACGCCTTGGTGCACCATCTTCGTTGTCATCCGATCAAGGTCTGTGCGAGAGACCTCCAGGATCTGCAGCCGCTTGCGCCGACCGTGATTGAGAATCTCGCGCACGCGGTCGTCAATGTCGATGCTGCTCATCACGTAGATCACATCCACGGGCACATCGGCTTGCAGCGCTTCAAGCACCGCGTTGCGCCCGCTGATCCACTCATGCGTCCCCCGCGCCCGAGCCCGACTCTGCGCACCACGTGCGCCCGCTGCGCGTGGGCTCGGCTTGGACGTCGTGGAGCGGCCGTTTCGGGACGCAGCGGCCCCACCAGGCACGCTCGCGCGTGAGCCCCGAGCCACTTTGCTCGTTGCACTGGCAGCCTTGCCTGCGCCTGCAGCCCGACCAGGAGCCTTCTTGGCGGCCTTCTTCGCAGCCTTGGCCGCAGGGTGGTACGGCCGATCTGCGGCTTTCGGCGTCGGACCCCGACCCGTGAGCTTGGCCTTTCCTTTGCCGCCCGAGCCCACTTTCTGACCCTTCTTGCTACCGCGCACCGCCCCCTTGCGCGAGGAGTTCCCTGCCATGGTCAGTCCCCATCCTTGAGCGACCACCGGGCACCTTGCGCGGTGTCTTCGATGTCGATACCTGCAGCAGCCAAGGCGTCGCGGATGCTGTCCGCTGCGGACCAGTCTCGATCCGCGCGTGCGGCACTACGCTCTACGAGCCGTTCCTGCACCAAGACATCGAGAGCGTCCATGGCACGCGACGTCGACGCCGTCCCGGTGGCCTGCCACTGAGGTGCTGTTGGATCGCATCCGAGTACGCCGAGCATCGCCTGCACCCGTCCGGCGATCGCGACTGCCGTGGCATCATCGCCAGCAGCGAGTGCCTGCTGGCCGGAGCTGACCTCCGCGAACAACACCGCCAGAGCCGCAGGCACGGACAGATCGTCGTTCATTGCAGCCACGAAGGCGCTAGGAAGCACAGCCTGAAGTCCCTCACCAGTCTTCTCGGCCGTTGGCATCGACGTAGTGCCCGCTCGCTGTGCCCGTTCCAAGAAGGCCTCAATCCGTCGGAATGCCACAGCCGATTCCTCAAGCGCCTGAAATGAGAACTCAATCGCGCTGCGGTAGTGGGCGGACGCGAGATACCAGCGCAATTCAATGGGTCGGACTTGCTTACACACTTCGGTGACTAAAAGCGAGTTCCCCAGACTCTTGCTCATCTTCTCACCGGCAGTGGTCACCCATGCGTTGTGCAGCCAATAGCCCGCGAAGTCATCTCCGGCGCACTTCGACTGCGCAATTTCGTTTTCGTGATGCGGAAACACCAGATCGAGGCCGCCACCGTGAATGTCAAAAGCCGAACCGAGGTAGTACTGCGCCATCGCTGAGCACTCCAGGTGCCAGCCAGGTCGGCCGTGACCCCACGGAGTCGGCCACCCCGGCTCCCCAGGCTTCGCCGACTTCCACAGCGCGAAGTCCCGTGGATCGCGCTTGCGGTCTTGGAAATCGCTATCAGTGGCTGCCTGCATTTCGGCGGGCCGCTGGCCGGACAAACTGCCGTACTCAGGGAACGAACCGACACTGAAGTAGACGTCTCCAGCGGACTCGTAGGCATGCCCTCGGTCGATCAGTCGTTGCATCAACTCGATCATTTGCGTGATGTGCCCAGTTGCACGCGGTTCGACGGTCGGCGGCACACAGCCGAGCAGTTGATAAGCGCGGGCGAAGCTACGCTCGTAGTCCGCGGCCACCGCCCACCACGGCCGTTCCTCATGAATCGCCTTGTGCAGAATCTTGTCGTCGATATCGGTGACATTACGTACGAGGGTCACTGCATGACCAGTCGCCATGAGCCAGCGCACCAGCACATCGAAGGAAACACCGCTACGCACGTGACCAACATGCGGATGCGCCTGCACCGTCGCGCCGCACACATAGATAGACACCTTGCCTGGCTCGCGCGGAACAAACGCACGAACCTCGCGCCGAGCGGTGTCGTAGAGAGTGAGACTCATGTGTTCACCTGCTCTGTATGAGACCTGTTGACGAGAACATTTGCCGTTGCGGCCACGCCTTCACCTCGGCCCAGGAAACCTAGACCGTCGGTCGTGGTAGCACCGAAGTGCACCCTGATTCCAACGATGCCTGACACTAACTGTTCGGCTTCAGCCCTTCGAGGAGCAAATCTTGGGCGGTTGCCGATGATCTGCACTTGCGCGCTCACTGCCCGCCAGCCACCGGTCCGCAGAAGTTTCATCGTGTGCTCAAGCAAGGCGATGCCGCTGGCACCAGCCCACTGTGGCTCGTCTACGCCAAATTGTTGGCCAAGGTCACCCAAGCCGGCTGCGGACAAGAATGCGTCACACAGTGCATGGAGCGCCGCATCCCCATCAGAGTGCCCAGCAAGGGCAGGTGCTTCGGGCCAGTTCAGGCCGGCAAGTGCGAGCGTGCCCTCCTCGGAGAAGGCGTGCACATCGGTGGCAGTAGCAGACCGCAACTGCTCCGCTGGCCAGGTTCCGCGGACGATCAACAGGTCGTT
>CAYFKX010000144.1:0-3540 GCA_964343545.1 uncultured Bifidobacteriaceae bacterium
GTTGAACCGCTGAGGGCGGGTGAGAGCGCAACGCTCACACCCGCCCTCAGCCATTCCGCGAGCCGCAGCCTTTGCCCTCACGCCTGCCTGGGTGGGCGGCGTTGGTCGCCATTTTCGTGTACCTCAGTGCGGTGTTGTCATGGCTCATTTGCGCAGATTCAGGGCACTGGAGCGCCTACAGCAACGGGGCCCGTTGCTGCCTCGCAAGCACACCAATCCTGAACTGCGGTGCTGGGCCCGCGCGCGTTGGCTCATTTGGAGTTTGACGAATGACCATTGACCAGACCCCTTGGTCGGTGCATCATGCGCGTATGAAATGTGGGGAATTGAATAAAATTGCTGCGCGCGTGGCTTCAACTGCGTTAGCTATGTCCGGGCTCTTGACTGTGGCGAATTCCGTCGCTGCCAACGCGGTGGACTCCTATGTGCCCAGCAATTGGGTTGCGTCTATAACCTCGGATGCGAACCACGTCTACGTGGTGTCGACCAGCCCGTGGATGCAGTCTTCTCTCGCGGCGTATGACCGCAGTGACTTGTCTGCTCCTCCAGCGAGAGCCGATGCGTGTATGGGCTCGAAGGTTCTGCCTGACGGAAACGGTGGAGTCTGGGTTTCAAGCAGTTACTGCCACTCCGTATCTCACTACGAGTGGCAGCAGGGGAACTTGGTGCTGAGTCGTGTGCTGGTTGCTCCTTCGGACGCTTGGGTGTACGGCGGTCCCTCTAATGTCGTCACAGCTGTTGCGGCGCTTTCGGGCATGGGAAGCAACGGTCCGATGGTCATCGCCGGTGGCAACCTCTGGGTAGCAGGGTCCAACAGCCTGGCGGCGTTCGACCCCGCAACTGGAACTTTTCTCCGACAACTGGTGTCGGCTGATTACGGCGGTGACTTCACTTTCGCGGACATGAAGGTCGCTGGCGGGTTTCTCTACGCAGTGAGCAACACCTACGGGCGATACAGGCTCGTGAAACTTGATGTGGCCACAGGCGCATTGGCCGGTCAAGTGGCTTCCTGCTGGTGGTGCGACCAGGACTTGTCAGATCCCAGTGCGCTTGCCGTATGGAATGGGCAGGTCATCGTCGGCAATAGCGCGAATTCCTCCGTGACCACTTTCGACGCCGAAACTCTTGTGCCTTTGCGGCACTTCCACGTGCCTGGAGTATTCGGCGCAACTGCGATGGAAGTCACGGCAGACGAAACGTCGCCGTCGCCCTCAACGTTGTGGATCACGATGAACTCTGGCTCGGCCGACAGTCCGGACCAAGGCCTCGCCAAACTCCGGCTGCCGAGTTTCAGCATCGAGTCGCTTGACAAGTCGACGTCCGCGAAGGACGGCTACTGGCACCCGTCATCCCTTGCGGTCGTCGGAGACGACCTGTGGGTCGGTGGCCGCAATGGAATCACCGTGAAGTCAGGCGCGGTGGCTGGTGCCTCGACTACAGCGCCTGTCGACCCGCCTGTGCAGATCGCATCGGGCTGGCACCACACATGCGTTCTCAAACTGCAGGGTTCTGTCGTTTGTTGGGGCGACAACTCTGCGGGTCAGACGGATGTCCCGAACAACCTTCCCGCAGCGACAGCCTTGGCAGTCGGCGGAAACCATTCCTGCGCCCTTATCGCCGGCGGTTCCGTCCGATGCTGGGGCGAGGATTCATTTGGAGAGTCGAGCCAACCATCGGCATACACAGGTCACGCCATCAAGGTGTCGGCAGGATTTGAGAGCACATGCGTGATCGACGACATCAGTGCGCTCCAGTGCTGGGGGGCCGCAGCTAGTCAGCCGCGCGTCGATGGGACCACGGACCTCTCAGGCAGCGGAGTGGGGGTTCGCGGCGTGGCGGTGGCTGGCATCAACACCTGCGCTATCGGCTACTTCGACACACGCTGGCACAACTACCTGAACCAGGTAGTGAGTAACGCGTCGCTGTACTGCTGGGGCAATTCGAACGGCCTAGGTCAGTTGAACCATCCTGGCCGCCCCGAGGCAGGCGACCCGGACCCATATCTGTGGGCAAACGCCAGGGAAGTGAGCTTCAGCGAGCAATTCGGCTGCGTGACTCGTGTGACCGACGGCCTTGTTCGCTGCTGGGGTAACAATGGCAACGGCCAGGCGACGCCGCCGGCTGATTTGGCTACTTCAGCTCAAATTGCTACTGGTGGTTGGCATGCGTGCTCTGTCGGATTCGACAAATCGCTCACATGCTGGGGGTGGATTAGCCAGATGGCCGGGGTTCCTGGGCATGCCCAACCCCCTTCGCTGTCGGGCCACACACTGGCAGTTTCGGCTGGCGCGAATTTCAGTTGTGCAATCGACGACGAGTATTTGGTCAGTTGCTGGGGGGCTCCTGGCAGTCAGGTTGCTGTGCCCTCGACTTTATCGCGCGTTACGAAGGCCGACGCGCCATCCGCGCCCACTGCTGTCGCAGGTGACGCGTCTGCTGTCGTGACCTGGTCTCCACCGAGCTTTGATGGCGGGTCTGCTGTCGACTACTACGACGTGACGACTAGTGATGGGGCGTCAAACTGTCGCGCGTATGCGCCGAAGACCGAATGCGTCGTCGGCGGACTGAGCAACCGGGTGAGATACACGTTCACTGTAACCGCGCACAACGCAGCTGGCGATTCGGAAGCCTCGGCCGCATCAAACGCCGTATGGCCGCACAGTACAGATTTCGAGGTATTCGCAGAGCATCAGACGTTGCCGTTGGGCGGGAGCACGACCATTCGTATTTACAACGGCCCGGCGAACAAGTCGGTGGCGTTGCGCATTGGCGGCAAGAAGGTCTGGGTTGAGACCGACGGCAATGGTGACGGTACTTACGACTATTACGTGTCCGGCGATGCGGGTTCGATGAACCTCGCTGGCAAAGTGGTCAAGGTTCGCAGCTCGGTGAAGATCAACGGTTCGTTGGTGTCTGCTGAGGAGAAGATCTACGTGCCGAAGCTGGTGATGCGGGCGACCTTCCGTGAAGGCCGTGCCATCCAGGCGACCGCTCGTGGTGTTGCGCCCGGCTCAGAGATTGAGTTGTTCGTGACCAACAACGACACTGGCGATTCCATGACGGCCTGCCAGGACACCGTCGACAACGGCGGCACCTACGTCTGCTCAGGTCAGGCTCCGAAGGCCGGTAACTACACCATCGTGTTGCGGGTCGGTGGGCAGGACATGGCGACGAACTCCTTCACCGTGGTCGGCAAGCCGGGCGCAGCCTGACGAACGATGATCAACCAGCCCTGAGTCATCGGGGTTGAACCGCTGAGGGCGGGTGAGAGCGCAACGCTCACACCCGCCCTCAGCCATTAGCGGCACAATTGTGCGCATGTGCGAGCTGGCCACCCTAGGAGATGCTGGCGCGCTTGGTTTTTATCTTCATGTGCCCTTTTGCGCCTCGCGTTGCGGCTACTGCGACTTCAACACCTACACCGCAGCTGAGTTGGGCGATGATGTCGCGACCATCTCCCGCGACACCTGGGTGACCTACGCGCGGGCCGAGGTTGCAGTTGCTCGAGCCGCGCTTGCTGGGGACGCGCGACAAGTAAGC
>CAYFKX010000145.1:0-3519 GCA_964343545.1 uncultured Bifidobacteriaceae bacterium
GGTGGCTGATATCGCTAAAGCCGCGAAGCGAGGTGTTGCCGTCGGGAAACCACGCGATCGTGGTGAGAGACGCGGGTCGTACTTCCATGCGGAACATCGCTTCAAGTGGTGCATCGATGGCGTGTAGCACCAACGACTTCACCGGCGTCACATGCGTCACAATGACAATCCGCTTGCCCGCGTGCTCGTGCAGGAGGTCTCGCATCGCCTCACCGACGCGGTCATACGTCTGCGCATAGGACTCCCCGCCTGGTGGCGGCACCGCAGGCGCACCCAACCAGGCCTGCACTGCCTCGGGGTACTGAGCAATCGTTTCGTCCCAGGTCAGGCCGTCCCACGCCCCGAAATCCGTTTCGCGCACACCATCGTGGGTGAGGATGGCCTGCGATGACAGACCAAGTGCTTCGCTAATGCACTTGGCCGTCTGTTGCGTTCGCAGCAGCGGGCTAGCCACAACGAGGTCCGCGCCGCCGCGCGCGGCAATCGCCGAACCTGCTGACTGCGCTTGCGCAACGCCGAGGTCGACTAGCGGCAGGTCCACCCCGTTGGTGCCACTAAACCGCTTGGCCACCGTCGAGGCTGTGACTCCGTGACGCACCAGGGTCACCACCGTGGCCTCGCCCTGAAACGACCAACCAGGAAGTCCTGGGCGACCCGCGCCGCGCAAGACCGGCCGAGGGTCTTCCGGTACCACCGACAACCCCGCTGCGGCTGCCGGCGTGCGGTCGATCATCCGGCTGGTGTCCAGAGCTTCATTGGCGATGGCATCTGCGGCTGAGTTCTCAGCCCGTGCAACCCACTGATACTCCACCTGCGCCACCGGCAAGATTGCTTTGGCACGTAGCGCAAGTTCGCGCATGTCAGGGTGCTTGATCGCCCAGCGGCCGGTCATCTGCTCAATGACGAGTTTGGAGTCCATTCGTACGAGCACCGAAGCTGTTGGGTCTAGATCTCGCACCCGCTCCAACCCGGCGATGAGTCCGCGGTACTCCGCAACGTTGTTCGTCGCCACTCCAATGGGCTCACCGATCTCCGCCACCACCTGGCCTGACTTCTGCTCACGGATGACCACTCCGTACGACGCGGTGCCGGGGTTACCTCGGGAAGCTCCATCAGCGTGAATCAGGTACTCAGCCATGCGCGACTCCCGTCGTCACAGCCCGGACTCGGGAGTGCGCACGAGAATCGCGCGGCAGTTGTCACAACGCTCGATGGAGTCCTCGTCCACCGCTCGCAGGCGAGTCAACTCCGTAGCGGGAAGACTGATGCGGCAGCCCTGGCATGCCCCGTGCTGCAGCAGCGCCGCACCGACGGCATCGGAGTCACCACGAATTTTGTCGTAGAGCGCAACCAAGTCCCCTGGTAGTTCGGCAACCACCTGCGAGCGCTGCGCACGGACCTCACCTTCCTGCGCGTCAAGTTCTCCCTCACGGGCAAACAGGGCCGCAGCCACATCGTCGCGCTGCTGAGTCAAGCGGGTGATATCGGCCTCAAATCCTTCAGCGGCCGTGCGCGCATCCTCAAGTCGCTCCATGATCGCCAGCTCAACGTCTTCAAGTTCACTCTGACGCCGACGCAGGGACTCAATCTCGTGTGCGAGGTTCTCGAGTTCCTTGGCTGCGACCGAGCCGGAATCCATGAGCTTCTGGTCCCGCTCAATGCGCGCGCGCACTTGCTCGACATCGGTCTCCGCACGCGTCTGCTCGCGGGCGATGTCCGACGCCTCGGTTCGGGCGGCGACCGCGCGGTCCTGGGAGAGTTGCAACTCCACCTCGGTTTCCCGCAACTGAGCGCGCTGCTCGATGGCCGAGCGCGCCCGATGGATCTGGGTCAAGCGTGTATCCAGTGCCTGCAGATCGAGCAGGCGTTGCTGCGCTGAAGCTGGGGCCGAAGCCATGGTGTCCTCCTGCTGCAGAGCCTAGGGCAACGAACAACCGCCCCCGATTGCACGAGCCGACGCTGACTATTCTCTCGCCGTGAGCAGCCGCAACGTTCCCGCCCTCGACGGGCTGCGTGCTGTTGCCATCCTCGCCGTCATCGCGTATCACCTTGACTTGGCCGCCGTGCCTGGCGGTTTTCTTGGCGTCGACGTGTTCTTCGTGCTCAGCGGCTACCTCATCACCTGGATCTTGATCACCACGGTCGGCGCAAGCGGCGGCGTCAACTTTCGGGCGTTCTATGGGGCCCGCGCACGGCGTCTGGTCCCAGCCTTCGTAGGAGTCGTGTTTGCGGTCTGCCTCATCGCCAGCCTGTGCGCACCTGACACCATCCCTAAGTTCTTCAGTGACCTGCCGTGGGCAAGCACCGGGACTGTGAACTGGTGGTACGTGGTCAACGAGACGTCGTATTTCGAAGAGACTGCGCGACCTCCACTGCTGCAACACATGTGGTCCTTGGCGGTGGAGGCTCAGTTCTATCTCGTCTGGCCGCTCGTTGTGGCTTTCTTTGCCCGTCGCTCCTGGCTCATGGGCATGCGCTGGTTTGCTGTCAGCAGCGCATCAGTGTTTGCAGCGATGTCGATCTCGCTTGGAGTCAACATCGAGCAGGCATCGGCCTTGCAGGCGAGCAACTTCTACTTCGGCACCGGCTCTCGGTGTGTAGGGCTACTGCTCGGCGCCGCACTCGCCGCAGGCTGGACGCCGAACCGTCTGACCCCGAGCATCCCTCCGCGCGCCCGACTCTTCATCGACTTGGTCGCGTTGTTCGCGCTGGCGTCGCTGGGCTACTTGTTCTGGGCTGTGGACGAGGTCACGCTGCACTGGTTTGCCTGGGGCTCACCGCTGGCTTCTCTCGTCAGTGCGGTTGCCATTGCCGCTCTGGTCCACCCGGCGTGCCGACTCTCAAGGCTCTTGGGTCGTTCAACCTTGTTGTGGGTGGGTACGCGGTCGTACGGCCTGTACCTGTGGCACTGGCCAGTCTTCCAACTCCTGCGCCCAGGCATTGACGTCGCCTGGTCAGATACCGCCACGAACATCTCCCGAGTGGCGCTGACGGCGCTTCTGGCGGAGGCGTCGTACCGCTGGCTGGAGTTGCCGATTCGTCGTCGCCGCAACCCATTCGCACCGTTACTTGACTCCTATCGCAATCCCCGCACACGCCGGTTCGTTGCCGCAGCAGTCACAGCCATCCTCATCTACCCAGCCCTGGCGCTGAGTCGCGACGCATACGCAACTGCGAAGGTAGAGGAGCAGGGATTCCTCGCGCAATTCAAACCCGCCCCGAACGAACCAGTAACCGCGACGCCGCCTGCAGCTTCTGAGAAGACGGCCACGCCGCGCCTGCACATCGACACCCAACCGCGATTGATTCCCCCACGCCAGAACACAACCGATGCGCGGACACGCACAACGGCGGGCAAGCCCGCTCGGGCAGATTCACCGCAGCGAACTGCGAGTCCATCGCCTTCCTCCGCAGCGCCGGCGCAAACTCCCACCGCCTCCGACGACCCCACAGCCACCATCGCGCCGAGCCCGAGTGTGACAACGAGCGGCCCGGAACCCACATCGTCAGCAGCCCAGA
>CAYFKX010000146.1:0-3515 GCA_964343545.1 uncultured Bifidobacteriaceae bacterium
GCTTTCCTTCACGGCTGTCGCGACGGCGCTGCTTGCGCGCCTCAAGTCGCACGGACCCGCCGCGTACCGGCTGTGCCTCGGTTCGGCCGTTGCGCACATGGGTGACGGTGTTGGCGTCACCGCTGTCGTCGCCGTCGGCGCCCTCACCACCTGCTCGCCGACGCCGACGCCGACGCCGAGAAGAACTACTAGCCGAATCCTCGTCGCCGTCCGCGCCGTCTGAAGCGTCGTTTGCGGCGCTGTCAACCGAAGTCTCGGCAATCTCATCTAGCGAGTCGCTTGCAGCACCTGACTTACTGCCGCCCCGACCGCGACCGCCACGCCGGCGCTTGCGCGGACCACCGCCCTCGCCGCCCTGGTCGGCGTCCGCCGCACTTGCGGCACCTGCTTGCGCGGCCTGCGGCTCTGCCGACGCGCTTTCAGCACGCTTGCGGCTGCGGGTGGGGGCAGCGGCGGCCGCGTCTGGGGCTTGGAATACGGGAGTGAGTACCGGCGCCTTAGACCGCGGAGGGTTCGCGGCCGAGTTCCCGGCAGGCGCTTGCGCATCGGCCGAACCGCTGCCGGCTTTCGCCGATTGCTTCTTGGCTGCGGATTTGCCGCCGGACTTGCCGGCGGGCTTCGCCTGACCGGCACCGACGTCTGCTGATGGGTCGGAGGTTGGGACCTGGCCGCGCGTGCGGACACGCTTAGCGGGTGCGGAATCAGATGCGGGACGTGCCGCAGCAGACTCCGCTGGCGGGCCCGCAGGGCGGCTCACGGCTCGACGACGAGGGCGTGCGCTCGCGTCAGTGTTCTGGGCAGGGGTTTCGGGCGTGTGTTCGCTCATGCGAATTCTCCTTTGTACGCCCGCGATGACGCGCTCGATGTTGCGAGCGGCAGTCACACGCGAGCGCGTGAACTTCGTGTCCGTGGCGTGAGCCACGGGAAAAATCTGCGGATAACGGTCCTGCGGCTACTGCGCAGCGACTGCTAGCGGGTCGGTGACCGACCGGGCGTCACTGGAAAGCGGCCCCTGGGCCAGCCGGGTCACACGGGGTGGGACGGCTTGACCCATTCCACACTGCTCGCGCAACGCGGTCAGGATGTCGTCAGGTCGTACGGCGGGTGCTTGATGCTGCACAACCGCGGTAAGTATGGCACACGGCGGAGCAGCCGACGCCGAAGCGTCCGTGTCAACCTCGAGATGGCGGACGGCCGAGCGGGCATCGAACCGGCGCAACCCATCTTTCATCATCCGGCCCACGACCAACTCCTGTGAGGCGAGGAAGCTCGCAACGGGCGCCGTGGCGGCCTCAGCAGTGACATCAGGAAGTTCCACCTGCCACACGCTGGCCTCAAGCCGGGTCGCCAAGTCTCGGTCGGTGGCGACGACCACTCGGACCAGGTCGAATCCTTCAGGCAGAGCCTCGCTGACCGAGGTGCGCACATCCTCGGGGTCGCGCAGTGCAGTCAACGCGACTTCCAGATACTCCGCGTGACTCGCAGCACCGGTCGGCGCCGAATTGGCATACGAAATGCGAGGGTGCGGGCTGAAGCCGGCGCTCATCGCGACTGGTATTTGCGCACGTCGCAGAGCGCGCTCGAGGCTGCGCTGGAAATCCCGGTGGCTCGCGAAGCGCATACGACCATGCTTGGCGTACTGGATGTGTAGGCGTTGGGCCACCGGGACAGCCACACGGCCCGGGTCTGGTCGGGACACTGCTATTTCACAACACTCAACGGCAACAGTGAAAGCCCAGTCGGACCGACCTGAATCTCAGTGCCCATCTGGTCGCACACGCCGCAGTCAAAACAGGGACTCCAGCGGCAGTCGTCAATCTCAACTTCGTTGAGCGCGTCCTGCCAGTCATCCCACAACCACTGCTTGTCCAGACCGGAGTCCAAGTGATCCCACGGCAGCACTTCCGCGAGCTCGCGTTCGCGCTCGGTGAACCAGGCCAGGTCCACGCCCGTGCCTGCGAGGCCGTCCGCGGCGCAGCTGTGCCAGCGCTCGTAGGAGAAGTACTCGCTCCAGCCGTCGAAGCGACCGCCGTCGCGCCAGACACGTTCGATGACGGCGCCGACCCGTCGATCCCCGCGCGAGAGCAGGCCTTCGACGATGGACGGCTTTCCGTCGTGGTACCGCACGCCGATGGCCTTGGCGTACTTGCGGTCACTGCGCACGACGTCACGTAGTTTGGCCAGTCTGCTGTCCACGGTGTCCGCCGATGCCTGGCCCGCCCACTGAAACGGTGTGTGCGGCTTCGGCACGAACCCGCCGATGCTGATCGTGCAGCGAACATCTTTGCCGCCTGTCGCCGAACGGCCAGCGTCAATGACGTTCTTCGCCATCTCGGCAATCTGCAAGACGTCCTCGTCCTGTTCTGTGGGAAGCCCACACATGAAATACAGCTTCACCTGCCGCCAGCCAGCAGCGTACGCAGCGGAGACGGTACGGATGAGGTCTTCCTCAGACACTGTTTTGTTGATGACTTTGCGCATCCGCTCTGAGCCGCCTTCAGGCGCGAATGTCAGCCCGGAGCGACGACCGTTGCGCGACAACTCGTTCGCCAGATCGATGTTGAACGCGTCCACGCGAGTGCTCGGCAACGACAGGCTCGTGTCGGTGCCTTCATACCGATCGGCGAGCTGTTTAGCGATATTGGCGATTTCCGAGTGATCGGCACTGGACAGCGACAGTAATCCGACTTCCTCGTAGCCGGTCTTGGCCAACCCATTGGCGACGATGGCTCCGACAGTCTCGATGTTGCGCTCACGCACCGGTCTAGTGATCATGCCGGCCTGGCAGAAGCGGCAGCCGCGGGTGCAGCCGCGGAAGATTTCGACGCTCATCCGCTCGTGCACGCTCTCGGCCACGGGCACCAAGGGCGCTTTGGGATAAGCCCACTCATCGAGGTCCATCACCGTCTGCTTCGACACCCGCCACGGGATATCCGAGCGATTTGGGACCACTCGGCGGATGCGGCCGTCGGGCAGGTACTCCACGTCGTAGAACGCCGGCACATAGACACCGCCGGTGCGCGCGAGACGCGCGAGCAGTTCGGTGCGGCCACCTGGGCGGCCCTGCAACTTCCATTCCCGGATGATGGCCGTGATTGCCAAGGCAATCTCTTCGCCGTCGCCGAGCACCGCAGCGTCAATGAAGTCGGCGATGGGCTCGGGGTTGAACGCGGCATGGCCCCCAGCGAGCACGACAGGGTCGTCCTCAGTGCGGTCAACTGCGTGCAATGGAATGCCCGCGAGATCGATTGCGGTCAGCATGTTGGTGTAGCCAAGTTCGGTTGCAAACGAAAGCCCGAACACGTCGAATGAGCCGACTCCGCGGTGACCGTCCACGGTGAACTGCGGCACCCCATGCTCGCGCATGAGTGCCTCCATGTCCGGCCACACTGCATACGTGCGCTCGGCCAGAGCATCGGTCACTTCATTGATGACTTCGTAGAGGATTTGCACCCCTTGGTTGGGGATGCCCACTTCGTAGGCATCTGGGTACATCAGGCACCAGCGCACCGAGC
>CAYFKX010000147.1:0-3509 GCA_964343545.1 uncultured Bifidobacteriaceae bacterium
TTCGACCGATGTCAGGGTTAGACGCTCCAGTGCGAGCAGCCGTGCTGGGTAATGCCCGTGCGGCGACGGCCGTGGAGCACATCATCTCTCTGCTCGCGAGTGCACTTCCCGGCTACATAGCGGAGGGCAAGCGTTACGTCTCAGTAGCCATTGGCTGCACCGGCGGCCGCCACCGAAGTGTGGCGATTGCAGAAGAAATCACCCGAGCGCTGGCGCTGCCGGGGGTCGATGTGCATGTGAAACATCGGGATATCGGTCGATCATGATGCGAATCGTCGCTATCGGCGGCGGGCACGGTCTTTCTGCCACGGTTGCTGCCGCTCGACTACTTGACGCCCATGTCACAGCGGTGGTCTCGATGGCCGATGACGGGGGCTCCAGCGGCCGGCTTCGCGATGAGTTTGCGGTGCTCCCGCCGGGGGACCTGCGGATGGCACTGCTGGCCCTGGCCGACCCCGCACACTCAACACTTGCACAGTTGTTTGGGCACCGGTTCAGCGGCGACGGTGCCCTCGGCGGACACAGCATGGGCAACCTCGCACTCACGGCGCTGTGGCAGCAAGGACGAGATGTCGTCGGATCGTTGCGTGAACTTGGATTGCTGTTGAACATCGCCGGCGAGGTGCTGCCGGTGGCAACCGTGCCGCATGCGCTGTGTGCAACCATCGAGTACTCAGACGGCTCGGTCCACGAGGTCATCGGGCAGGCTCGCATCGCAGCCAGTGCTGGGCGCATAGCCGATGTGCGCACCTTGCCTGACACAGTTGTGGCATGCCCTGAGGCGCTCGTCGCCATCGAGAGGGCCGATCTCGTGCTACTCGGTCCCGGCTCTTGGTTCACAAGTGTGCTGGCGCCGTTGTGTGTCAGCGGGGTAGTCGAGGCGATCGCTCAGTCGGCAGCGAACGTGGTACTCGTGGCCAACCGGCAGTCGACATCAGGGGAGGCCGCGGGCTTTGGAGTTCGTGACTACCTGGACAGCCTGATGACTGCCCACCCGAGCCTGCGCATCGACGCGGTTATTGCCGCCAACGCTGCCGCAGATTCCGCGGGCTCTGGTGGGGATGTACCCGCGGGGTCGGTGCGAGTCGTTGACTACGGCGACCAGAACCTCACTGCCTCGCACGAACCAGAAATCCTTGCGCGTTCGCTGCGCGAGGCGGCATATTCGCTGCGAGAAGGGCAGCGCGGAGCCGTATGACCGTGGCAGGATGCGCGCCATGGCAATGACCGCAGACGTCAAGGACGAGTTGAGCCGACTCGATGTGCTCAAGTCCTGTTGTCGTAAGGCTGAGGCCAGCGCAATGCTGCGCTTCGGCGGCGGGCTGCACATCGTGGGCGGCAAGATCGTGATCGAGGCCGAACTCGATACGGCCTCGGTGGCTCGGCGCTTGCGCAAGGAAATCGCGGACCTGTTCAGCCATGACAGCGATCTGGTGGTGTTGCAAGGCGCTGGCATCCGCAAAGGCGTGCGCTACGTGGTACGGGTGTCCAATCATGGCAACCTGCTAGCCCAGCAAGCGCAACTCGTTGATCGGGCGGGTAGGCCGGTGCGGGGGCTGTCCACGAGCATCGTCAACGGCGGGGTGTGCGATGTTGCAGCGGCCTGGCGTGGCGCGTTCTTGGCACATGGATCACTGACCGAACCGGGCCGCTCTAGTGCACTGGAAGTGAGCTGTCCCGGACCCGAGGCGGCACTGGCACTGGTCGGTGCCGCTCGACGTTTGGGCATCACCGCCAAGGCACGAGACGTGCGCGGCGTGGATCGAGTGGTTATCCGCGACGGCGATGCAATTTCGGCAATGCTGACTTTGCTCGGTGCGCACGAGAGCGTGCTGGCATGGGAGGAGCGTCGGGTGCGACGCGAAGTTCGGGCGACAGCCAATCGGCTCGCCAACTTCGATGACGCCAACTTGCGCAGGTCAGCGCAGGCTGCGGTGGCGGCGGGCGCCCGAGTGCAGCGTGCACTGGAAATTCTTGGTGATGACATCCCGGCACACCTGGCAGAGGCAGGTCGCCTGCGGCTGGCACACAAGCAGTCCAGTCTGGAGGAACTCGGTGCTTTGGCAGACCCGCCGATGACGAAGGACGCGGTTGCTGGGCGTATCCGCCGGCTGCTGGCCCTGGCCGATAAGCGGGCGCTCGACCTAGGCATCCCTGGCACTGAGGCCACTCTGGCGGCGGAACTGGCGGATTAGGCGCTGCCCTCGTTCGCCTGGCGGGCATCCCTGCCCCAGCGGTACCTGACCAGACCGCGCTTCCAAGGCCAGGCACAGTTGCTAGGGTTGGGTGTGACGCAGGTCACCCGCCCGGAGTAGTCAAGACCTTCTAGGCGTAGCGATCCGCCCCCATCCCATTCATGACGAGATCAGGAGCAGTCTGTGAGCGTGCGTGTAGGCATTAACGGATTTGGCCGCATCGGCCGCAACTTCTTCCGTGCCCTCGTGGCCAGTGGAGCAGACATTCAGGTCGTGGCGGTCAACGACCTCACGGACAACGAGACGCTGGCCCATCTGCTGAAGTACGACAGCATCCTCGGTCGCTTCGCTGGCGAGGTGTCCTACACGGCAGACACCATCACCGCCGGTGCACACACCATGAAGGCACTCGCCGAGCGCGACCCGGCGGCGCTGCCTTGGGGAGAACTCGATGTCGACATCGTCATCGAGTCCACCGGTCGTTTCGTCGATGCTGAAAGCGCGGGGGCACACATCAAGGCTGGTGCCAAGCGCGTCATCATCTCCGCACCGGCAAAGGGTGAAGACATCACCATCGTGATGGGGGTGAACCACACGGACTACGACCCGAGTGCGCACCGCATCATCAGTAACGCGTCCTGCACGACGAACTGTCTGGCGCCGATGGCCAAGGTGCTGCACGAGACTTTCGGCATCGTCAAAGGCATGATGACCACGATTCACGCCTACACCAACGATCAGGTGATCCTTGACTTCCCGCACAAGGACCTGCGCCGCGCGCGGGCAGCAGCCCTGAACATGATTCCGACCACAACCGGAGCGGCGAAGGCCATCTCGCTGGTGTTGCCCGAACTGAAGGGCAAGCTCGACGGCTACGCGATGCGTGTGCCAGTGCCCACGGGCTCGGCGACCGACCTCACAGTGCAACTGGCAAAGCCGGCGACTGCCGAACAAATCAACCAGGCCATGAAGGCCGCTGCGGACGGCCCGCTCAAGGGCATCTTGGAGTACACAGCGGACCCCATCGTCTCCACAGACATCGTGACGTCGCCAGCGTCGTGCATTTTTGACTCGAGCCTGACCAACTCGATGGGCGAGATGGTCAAGGTGCTCGGCTGGTACGACAACGAGTGGGGTTACTCCAACCGCTTGGTCGACCTGGTGGCCTACATGGCCAGCCGGAACTAATCCCGCGCTCAGCATGGCACTTCGTACGCTGGCGGATATCGACGTCACGGGTAAGCGGGTTCTGTTGCGGCTGGACTTGAACGTCCCGCTCGATGGTGCCCGCATCACTGACGAGGGGCGCATCCT
>CAYFKX010000148.1:0-3501 GCA_964343545.1 uncultured Bifidobacteriaceae bacterium
CGCCATGGGGAACCGCGCCTCGCAGACTTGCCGCATGACGATTCCAGTGGTCCTCGCCTCGGCGAGCCCGGCCCGCGCGATGCTGCTGCGAGCAGCCGGTGTCGCGTTCACCGTCGCACCGTCATCGGTTGATGAGGACGAGTTGACTGCAAGTCTCGGAGAATCCGCGGCAACGACGGACATTGTGCGACTGCTCGCGGAGGCCAAAGCCCAGGCGATCTCCGCCCAGACACCTGCGCCGGCTCTGGTCATCGGCTGCGATTCCATGCTGGAGTTCGAAGGAAAGTCCTACGGCAAGCCAGGCGATGCCGCGTCGGCCATCGCCCGCTGGCAGCAGATGCGTGGGCGTCGCGGAGTCCTGCACACCGGTCACCACGTCATCTGTCTGCGCAACGAGAGTGGTGCCGCGCAACCACGGTCTGCACATGAAGTCGTGTCGACCGAAGTCGAGTTCGCCGATGTCTCTGACGCGGAGATCCATGCCTATGTCGCAACTGGTGAGCCACTGCAGGTGGCTGGTGCGTTCACCTTGGACTCGCTGGGCTCGGCCTTCATCACCGGTGTGACAGGTGACCACGCCAATGTGGTCGGGCTGTCCATTGCGGCGCTTCGCCGTCTCACTGCCCGCCTCGACCTCACGTGGACCGACTTGTGGTCAGCGCTGCCTGAAACGCAAGGATCTGCTCACAAGTCGGCGGGCTTGTAAGCGGCTTGGTTTCCACGACTTCGGTCGGGCAGCTGGCTGCGATAGCCCCTGGGGTCGCAGCCCCATGGCTTCAACGGCGCGCTCAAGGGCACACCGATGCCCGCACAGCAGCGCCGTAGACTTCACCCGACCTTTCGCCGCCCGCCGAGTTGCTCGCAGCCGACCGCAGCCACCGGCCGCCGCCCACGCCGCGGACCCACCACCGTTGAGGAGCAGCCCGCATGCGCCGAGTGCTCATCGCCAACCGCGGCGAGATTGCCGTCCGAGTCATCCGCGCCTGTCGCGACGCCGGCCTGGAGAGCGTGGCGGTCTATGCCGAGCCGGACCGCGATGCGATGCATGTGCAACTGGCCGACCACGCGTTCGCCCTCGGCGGCAGCACGGCCGCCGAGTCGTACCTCGTCATCGACAAGGTCATCAAGGCCGCCCGTGACTCCGACTCCGATGCGGTCCACCCGGGCTACGGCTTCTTGTCCGAAAACGCTGATTTCGCGCAGGCGGTCATCGACGCTGGGCTGACATGGATCGGCCCATCCCCAGACGCCATTCGCGCACTCGGAGACAAGGTCTCCGCCCGCCACATCGCGGCGAAGGCCGGTGCACCGCAGGTCCCGGGAACACCGGACCCGGTCAAGGACGCCGACGAGGTCGTGGCATTTGCCACGCAACACGGGCTGCCGGTGGCCATCAAGGCAGCATTCGGCGGCGGCGGCCGCGGGCTCAAAGTGGCGCGTACCCTCGAGGAGATTCCGGAACTGTATGAATCCGCAGTCCGCGAGGCGGTCGGTGCGTTCGGCCGAGGCGAGTGCTTCGTCGAGCGCTACCTTGACCGGCCACGCCATGTGGAGACGCAGTGCCTCGCCGACACCCACGGCAACGTCGTCGTGGTGTCCACCCGGGACTGCTCGCTACAGCGACGTCACCAGAAACTCGTCGAGGAAGCACCTGCGCCGTTCCTCAGCACCGAGCAAAACGCTGCCCTCGTGGCCGCGAGCAAAGCCATCCTGCGTGAGGCCAACTACGTGGGTGCGGGCACCTGCGAGTTCCTAGTCGGGCAGGACGGCGTCATCTCGTTTCTTGAGGTCAACACCCGCCTGCAGGTTGAGCACCCGGTCAGCGAGGAAGTCACTGGCATCGACCTCGTCCGCGAACAGTTCCGCATCGCCGCAGGCGAGGCACTGGGCTACGACGACCCCGAAGTGCGCGGACACAGCATCGAGTTCCGTATCAACGGCGAAGACCCTGGCCGCGGCTTCCTGCCCGCCCCAGGTGCGCTCACGACGTGGACGCTGCCAGCAGGTCCAGGCGTACGCGTGGACACCGGCTTCAACGCCGGCGATGTGATTGGCGGCAACTTCGACTCACTGCTTGCGAAACTGATTGTGACCGGCGCAACGCGTGAGCAGGCACTGCAGCGGGCACGTCGCGCACTAGCCGAATTTGAGGTCGAAGGCATTGCGACGGCGCTCACGTTCCACCGCGTGGTCGTCGACGACCCGGCGTTCGCACCGGCTGACCCAGCGCAACCGTTCACCGTGCACACGCGGTGGATTGAGACCGAATTTGCTAACAACATCCCGGCACACGGCACCGGGCCGACCGACATCCCCGAGCAGGCATCTCGCGAGGTTTTAGTCGTTGAAGTTGAAGGCCGTCGACTCGAAGTCACAGTGCCCGGACTGTCCATGGCTGCAGCCGGCGCCCGCCAAGGCGGGGCACCTAAACGCGAGCGAAGCAAGAAGAAAGCAGCGGCATCCGGCAACGCGGTTGAAGCGCCCATGCAAGGCAACATCATCAAGGTCGCGGTGAACGTCGGAGATGTCGTCGCCCAAGGCGACCTGGTGGTCGTGCTCGAGGCAATGAAAATGGAGCAACCCATCAACGCCCACAAAGCGGGCACTGTCACATCTGTGGCAGCTGAAGTTGGCAGCACGGTACCCAGTGGCTCGGTGCTACTGGAAATCGGCGATTGACGGGCGCGAGTACCCGCCAGGGGCGAGTCGACACACCTGCCCTCGGCTGACACCCACGCTCCGGGGTGGGACTTCGGCCAGCCGTGGTGCAATCTTGAAACCTTTAGCGTCGACAGTGACGCCAACATCATCAATGCTGGGTGTGCAGGCGCCGAGCTGCTTCCGCAATGGACCCAGTGAGCGAGGGATAAATCGTGAACGTGCTCGCCAGGTTATCCACGGTCAGGCGGTTCTCCACCGCCAGAGTGAGCGGGTAAATCAGCTCGCTGGCACGCGGGCCGACCACGACGGCGCCGAGCACCGTGTGCGAGTCGCTGCGGGCAAAGATCTTGATGAACCCATCACCGATGTCTTGCATCTTCGCCCGAGCATTGCCACCAAGTGGCAGGTGAATCGCGACCGCGTCCACTCGACCCAGGTCGACGTCCTCTTGTGTGATTCCAACCGTGGCAATTTCAGGATCAGTAAAAACAGTGCTGGACACCGTGTGCAGATTGAGCGGGTGCACGGCGTCGCCGAGTGCATGCCACATCGCGATGCGACCTTGCATCGCCGCAACGGACGCGAGCATGAGCACACCGGTGCAGTCGCCGGCTGCGTACACGCCACGCACATTGGTGCGCGACACCTTGTCAACCTCAATGAACCCCTGCTCAGACACGTGCACACCGACTGCCGCAAGCCCAAGGTCTTCAGTATTCGGCACTGAGCCGATAGCCATGAGGCAGTGACTGCCACTCACGACACTGCCATCGGCTAACGTCACGTTCACCCCGTCTGCAACCCGGTGGGCGGACACCGCGCGGCTGCGCGACATCACGG
>CAYFKX010000149.1:0-3495 GCA_964343545.1 uncultured Bifidobacteriaceae bacterium
GCAAGCCACCGGTGTACTCCCAGGAGGAAATCGACGCTCTCGCCGCCTACGTCGCTTCCCTCGGAGCCGGGCCGGGCGTGCCCAATCCCAGCGACTATGACTTCACCGGCGCTGATGTGGCTCGCGGTGGCGAGATTTATCGCTTGAACTGCTCGCAGTGCCACAACTACGCGGGCA
Source organism: uncultured Bifidobacteriaceae bacterium (assembly GCA_964343545.1). Taxonomy (GTDB): domain Bacteria; phylum Actinomycetota; class Actinomycetes; order S36-B12; family UBA5976; genus RFTO01. The sequence goes on from CAYFKX010000149.1 coordinate 178, forward strand.
AGGGTGGTGCGCTCAGCGACGGTAAGTACGCGCCTTCGCTGATGCAGTCCACGCCAAAGCAAATCTACGAGGCGATGATCACCGGACCACAAGGGATGCCGGTGTTCAGCGACGCCCAGATCCCCGCGGAGAGCAAGCAGGACATCATCGCCTACATCGACTTCCTGCAAAACGCCCCGGACCCGGGCGGTGCGGCACTGGGTCGGCTCGGCCCCGTCACTGAGACCGTGTTCCTGTTCACTGCGGCAATCGGCGCTTTGATTGCCATTGCCGTCTGGATTGGCGCCAAAGCGCGCTGACCTGCACCACGAGACGAAGAGGCCGACCATGAGCGAGCACAGCACCGGGGACAACCTGCCGGCAACCCAGCAGCAGGCACACGATTCATCGCACAGCGCTGACTACTCCGAGCGCGACGAGCGCGGTCGCTTCATCCTGCCGCTGGAGGAGCACGCCCCGCGGCGTACTGACATTGATGCCCGCGCAGCCAAGCGCGCCGAACGTCAGGTCGCATGGCTGTTTGTGCTCGCCGCAGCCTTGCTCATCGGCGGACTCGCCGCGTTCTTCGGATTCAACAGCCACGAGCTCATCCACGTGCCAGTCATCGGCAATGTGAGCGCATCGAACTTCTTCCTGGGCACCTGCATCGGCTTAGGCACCTTCTTCATCGGTGCCGGCGCTATTCACTGGGCCCGTCGCCTCATGCCCGGTGAAGAAGTCGTGCAAGAGCGCCACACGCTGCGCGGTGATGAGGACACCCGCGCCGACGCCATCGCACAGTTCAAGCGCGGTGCCGCCGAGTCCGGCTTCCTGCAGCGCCCGCTCATCCGCCGTACCCTGCTGGGCGCGATGGCGGTGTTCCCGCTGCCGCTGGTGGTACTGCTTGGTGACCTCGGCCCGAAGCCGAAAGAGAAGCTTCGGCACACCATGTGGGGGGAACGCCCCCAGACTCGCATCGTCAACCAAGGCAGCGGCGAGTTAGTGCGCCCCGAGCACCTCGCAGTCGGTGGCCTCATCAACGCCATCCCTGAAGGGCTCGACCATGTTGAGGAAGAGGCCGGCAACCAAAACGAGCGCGCCAAATCGGCCATCATCTTGGTCCGCATGAACCCCAATGAACTGAAGTCACAGCAGGGTGAAGGTTGGGACTACGAAGGCATCGTGGCCTACTCCAAGATTTGCACCCACGTGGGCTGCCCAATTTCTCTCTACCAGCAGCGCACGCACGCACTGCTGTGCCCGTGTCACCAATCGACCTTCGACTTGTCCGACGGCGGTCGGGTCGTGTTCGGCCCCGCCGCTCGGCACATGCCACAACTCGCGCTCTCTGTGGATTCCGAGGGATACTTAGTCTCGCTCGGGGACTTTGCCGAGCCAGTCGGACCAAGTTTCTGGGAGCGCGGATGAGCACCTCCACCACCCCCACCACCCCTGTGGGGAAGGTCGCGAACTACGTCGATGAGCGTCTCACTGTCAGCGGCGCCATCAAGCGCAACATCGGCAAAGTCTTCCCTGACCACTGGTCGTTCATGCTCGGTGAGATTGCGCTGTACTCATTCGTCATCCTGCTGCTGTCAGGCACCTACCTGACGCTGTTCTTCAAGCCTTCGATGGTCGAGGTCATCTACAACGGCCCCTACGTTCCGCTCAAGGGCGTGAAGATGACCGAGGCGTTCGCTTCGACCCTGGACATCTCCTTCGATGTCCGCGGCGGGCTGCTGATGCGCCAGATCCACCACTGGGCCGCGCTCTTCTTCGTTGGCGCGATGAGCATCCACATGTTCCGGGTGTTCTTCACCGGAGCGTTCCGTAAGCCTCGTGAACTGAACTGGGTCATCGGCACCGTGCTCGTCCTGCTCGGCATCGTCGAGGGGTTCATGGGCTACTCGCTGCCCGATGACCTGCTCTCCGGCACCGGTCTTCGCATCACCCAGGGCATCATCGCCGCTGTGCCAGTGGTCGGCACCTATGTGTCGTTCGGGTTATTCGGCGGGGAGTTCCCCGGCACCGACATCATCCCGCGGTTCTACACCCTGCACATCCTGCTCATCCCGGGGTTGATCCTCGCCCTGGTCGGCGCGCACCTGCTCATGGTGTGGGTGCAAAAGCACACCCAGTGGCCTGGCCCTGGCCGCAAGGAGACCAACGTCGTCGGCTACCGCCTCTTCCCGGTCTACACCGCCAAAGCCGGCGGCTTCTTCTTCATCGTCCTCGGGGTCACCACGCTCATCTCCGCACTGGTGACCATCAATCCGGTGTGGATGTTCGGGCCCTACACCCCGGACCAGGTCAGTGCCGGCTCACAGCCCGACTGGTACATGGGCTTCCTCGACGGCGCCGTGCGCATCATGCCCAACTGGGAAATCGTCGCCTTCGGCCACACGTTGAGCATGAACCTGATCGTGCCCGCCGTCGTGCTACCAGGAATCATGACGACGCTGCTCGGCCTGTATCCCTGGATCGAAGCGTGGGTCACTGGCGACCGCCGCGAACACCACTTGCTTGACCGTCCTCGCAACGCACCCGTGCGCACCGGCTTGGGCGTCATGGCAATCACCTTCTACTTGCTGCTGTGGGTGTCCGGCGCCAACGACATCATCGCCACCATCTTCAAGCTCTCCATCAACCAGATCACCTGGTCGCTGCGGATCCTGCTGTTCATCATCCCGCCGATTGCGTTCAGCATCACCAAGCGTGTGTGCCTGTCGCTGCAGCGTCGTGACCGTGAGAAGTTGCTGCACGGGCACGAGACCGGGCGCATTCTGCGCCTGCCGCACGGTGAGTTCGTCGAGATCCACGCGCCGCTGTCGCTGGAAGAGCAGGCGGAAATCCTCGGCAAGATGGATGTCACTCCCCTGCTGCCGCCGGCTGCAACCGACGACAACGGCGTCGCTCAGCCAGGTGCCTGGCGGGCGCGTGTGCAGTCGCGTCTGTCGCACTGGTTCTACGGCAGCAACATCGCGCTGCCCACGCGCCAGGAGCTGCTGGAGGCGTCCTCGCACTTCGGGCACTCGGACCCAATGGAACTTGAGGCAACCGAGCGCCACCGCAACTATGAAGCAGTCGGTGGTGTCCTGCTCGCGCCGAATGAAGACGGCTCGCCCCGCCACTGACAGAGGCCCTGCGTAATTGCAGGCTCAGATGGCCAACGCACTTCGCTCAACCACTGGGCTTCATGTGCGGTTTGTCACCGTCTGCGAACCGCACTTGATCACTGCGCCTGATGAGTGGGTTGGCACCGTTTCTCACCGACCCTCGAACACTGCCCGCGGCGTAAGTAGGTCGCGCTGTGCCTAGTCCGGGCGCTCGGTCAGTGAC
>CAYFKX010000150.1:0-3463 GCA_964343545.1 uncultured Bifidobacteriaceae bacterium
CGCCTCGGCGGCAGCGCCGATGTGTTCGGTCCCCAGTTCCGTGCGCCGGCCGCGTCGGTGAACTTCGTGACGGCGCACGACGGGTTCACCATGCGCGACCTGGTGTCCTACAACTCCAAGCACAACCTGGCCAACGGCGAGAGCAACCGTGACGGCACCACCGACAACCGGTCATGGAACTGCGGAGTCGAAGGTGAGACCGATGACCCTGCCGTGATGGCACTTCGCCAGCGTCACTTGCGCAACCTGCTGACGACGCTCCTGCTCTCTCACGGAACGCCGATGCTCGTCGCCGGCGACGAGTTCGGCCGCACCCAGCGCGGCAACAACAACGCCTACTCGCAGGACAACGACATCTCCTGGCTGGACTGGCAGTTGCAGCCGTGGCAAGAGGAGCTGCTCAACTTCACCCGCCGCCTCATCGCAATCCGCAAGCATCACCCGGCCCTGCGCCGGACCGAGTTCGCACAGTGCGACGTCACCGGACTGGATGTGCCGTCAGAGTTGGCCTGGTTCGCCACCGACGGAGAGCTCATCTCGCCGCAGGACTGGCGAGACCTCAGCGTGAAGTCAGTCGCCTGCTACTTCAGCGGGCGCGTGCCGAGCGAGGACCGAACCAGCGCTGAGCAAGAAGTGACCCCTTCGTTCCTCATTCTCCTGAACGCGGGCAGTTCCGCCGTGGAGTTCTCATTGCCCGGTGCTCCCTACGGCGTCGATTACAGGCGAGTGCTCAACACCGCAGAGGACGTCAGCGTCGACGCACCATGGCTCGACCACGCCGGCGACTCGGTCGAGGTCGCACCGAGCAGCGTTCTCGCCCTCATCGTTCTTGGGTGAGCAGCTCCTCGATGGCATGAGTCAACGCGTCGGCCAATTGCAACGACTCCTCATCGTCCTGGTGATTCCAAACAAGGTCCTCCGCCAAATCGAAATGAGCCTCAGCGATCGCTAGCACATCCCTCTCCAAGTCGGCCCCATGGCTGTCGCCTAACCCCAACTCTTCCAGCAAGATTCGCGGAATTGTCAACTCGACCACCAGCACTGAGCGAGGCAGCAAGGTCCAGTTGCATGGAATCTCATCAACTGCTCTCAATTCGTGAGCAATCGCATATACCTCGAAATCACTTCCGTACTCACGCATGATTCGAGCTCTGTGAAGACCCGATTCCGCGGAAGCTACTACCTCAGTTTTCTGCAACATTGTCCGTCTCCCTTGGTTAGAGTCGCTCGCAGCGACGTGTAACCATTATCCGAAACGGAGTACTAGTCGGCTAGAATAAAGATGCCTGAGCATGCGGAGTTACTGTGGGGTTGTCACACGAGAAATCCTGCGCGTCCTCTGGGTTTACTGGCACAAAGTCCCTTGAGTTTTCGGATATGACAGTGGGCGCGGCCCACCGGACCGCGCCCACACCCGAGTCTCGCGTGGCTAACTCAAAGTCATGTCAGTTCGGCAACGCCTGCAGACCTAGCTCGGCGTCGTTGACCAAACCCGGGTGCGTGGGAACCACGCGCACGGTGTAGCCGAACGGGCCGGTGTTGTCCAACTGAACGGTGCCCTCATAGCGGAACCGCCCGCCTTCATATGCCTCCTGCAGCGGCAGGGTCGCCACATCAGGTGAGGTGATGCTGTCGTCCGGGCTCACCCGGCCGTGCAGCAGCTGCACACTCACCTCAGCCGGCTTGAGGTCGCCGAGGTTCACGAAGGCACGCACAGAGATGTCCTGGCCGAGCTGCGGGCTGTCGCCCACTCCGTGGCTCTCCACGTGCTCGACTTTGACTTTCTCCCAAGTGCCGCGAACCTGCTGCTTCCACACAGCGAGTTCCTTGGCCCGCTCCCAGTTGTTCGCTGCAACCGCGCGCTGGCTCCACGCAGCAGGCGTGTAGAGCTGGTTGACGTAGTCCTGCACCATGCGGCTTGCCAGTACCCGCTCGCCGAGGTGCACCAAGGTGTGTCGGATCTGGCCGATCCAGCGGGTCGGCAGCTTGGTCTTTACGTCCACGTCGTAGTAAGTGGCCGCAACCGAGCCGGCGATGAGGTCGTACAACCCCGCGGCCTCGATGTCATCGCGGCGGTCGGGGTCGGCGACGCCGTCAGCAGTGGGGATGGCCCACCCGTTGACGCCGTCGAACCACTCGTCCCACCAGCCGTCGAGGATGGACAGGTTCAGCGCGCCGTTGAGCGCCGCCTTCATGCCCGAGGTGCCGCACGCTTCGAGCGGGCGCAGCGGGTTGTTCAGCCAGACATCGCAGCCCGGGTACAGCGGCAGCGCCATCGACATGTCGTAGTCCGGCAGGAACACGATGCGGTGGCGCACCTCCGGGTCGTCGGTGAAGCGCACGAGCTCCTGGATGAGGCGCTTGCCGCCATCGTCGGCCGGGTGGGACTTGCCCGCGATGACCAGCTGCACGGGGCGCTCGGGATCCAGCAGCAGAGCCTTCAACCGCTCGGGGTTGCTGAGCATCAGGGTGAGGCGCTTGTAGGACGGGACACGGCGCGCAAACCCGATGGTCAGCACATCCGGGTCGAGCACCTTGTTGATCCAGCCGAGCTCAGCCTCGGCAGCCCCGCGCTGCAGCCACGAGGCCTTCAAGCGCTTGCGCACATCGGCGATGAGCCGCTCCTTCAGCACGCGCTTGGTGCGCCACAGGTCGGCGTCGGAGATCTTCTCGGCTGCCTGCCAGCCGTCGGTGGTGTCGAAGTAGCCGCCGTGCTGGAAGACCAGGTCGCGGATCTCGCGAGCGACCCACGTGTGCGCGTGCACGCCGTTGGTCACCGACGAGATGGGCACCTCGTCCTGGTCGAAGCCCGGCCACAGGCCTTGGAACATGCCGCGGGACACATCGCCGTGCAGGACGCTGACGCCGTTGGCGCGCTGGCCGAGGCGCAGGCCCATCACGGCCATGTTGAACACGGTGTCGTCGCCGCCGGGGTAAGTCTCAGCGCCGAGCTCGAGGATCCTCTCAATCGGCAGCGAGGTGAAACCGTTGTCTCCGCCGAGGTACTGCGCGACGAGCTCGCGGCTGAAACGGTCGATGCCCGCAGGGACAGGGGTGTGGGTGGTGAAGACCGTGCCGGCGCGCACCGCTTCGAGGGCCGTGTCCCAGTCCATCTTCTCCGCGCCCTCGGTCAACTCGCGCATGCGCTCAAGGCCGAGGAATCCGGCGTGGCCTTCGTTGGTGTGGAACACCTCCGGTGCGGCGTGGCCGGTGACGGCGCAGTAGGCGCGGACCGCACGCACGCCGCCGATGCCGAGCAGCATCTCCTGGTGCAGACGGTGCTCGCTGCCGCCGCCGTAGAGCCGGTCGGTGACCTCGCGCTCGGCCGCTCCGTTGGTCTCCACATCCGAGTCGAGCATGAGCAGCGGCACCCGGCCGACATGCGCGACCCAGATGCGCGCGTTGAGGTTGCGGTGGCCGGGCAGACCAACATTGACGATGACCGGCTTGCCGTCAGTGTCAC
>CAYFKX010000151.1:0-3406 GCA_964343545.1 uncultured Bifidobacteriaceae bacterium
CACTCCGGTCATCTCATCCAACCAGCGCCCGGCGGTCTGGTCATCGTGGCACGCGGGCTACCAGCGTCGCTGCAGCCAGATGCTGTCTTCTAGTTCAAAACCACGAGCCAGCCAGAAGTCGCGCGCAGCCGTGTTCGCCGACTCAGTCTCCAGGAACACCCGCACGGCGCCGTGAGCCTTCGCGGCGGCGACGACTTCCTCGATGAGCAGCGAGCCGTAGCCGCGCCCGGGTTGGTCGATGTACATCTCATCGAGCAGCGACTCGCGGCCGCCAGCCTCAATCGACCAACCCCAGGTGAGGACTGCATAGCCGATGAGCGTGCCGTCAATGTCCACCGCCAGGACGACGCCGTGGGTGTCGTCGCGTAGTAGCGGCTCGAAACCTTGTCGGGCTCGTTGTGGCAGCCACTGCGCCTGGTCGGCCGCGCAGTAGCGCTCCCCCAATCGCAGCAGCTCTGCCAAATCGGCGACTACTGCGCGTCGGATCACAGGTCTTGCAGACTCTGCAGCTGTCGGCGCGACGCTCATCTAGCACCCGCGCTGGTGTCAGCGTCCTGCGCAGCAGCACTCCTGGCGCTCATGGCTCAGGAGCGGGTCAGCTTGCGGTAGGTCGCGCGGTGAGGTCGAGCTGCCTCTGCGCCAAGGCGGGCAATCTTGTTCGCTTCATACGACTCGAAGTTACCCTCGAACCAGAACCAGGTGGAGTCACCTTCGTAGGCGAGGATGTGGGTCGCAATTCGGTCGAGGAACCAGCGGTCGTGCGAGGTGATGACCGCACAGCCGGGGAACTCTGACAACGCGTTCTCCAGGCTGCCGAGGGTCTCCACATCGAGGTCGTTCGTCGGTTCGTCCAGCAGCAGCAGGTTTCCGCCCTGCTTGAGCGTCAGCGCCAGGTTCAGACGGTTGCGCTCACCACCGGACAGCACGTCTGCGGGCTTCTGCTGGTCGGGCCCCTTGAAGCCGAAGGCCGACACATAGGCACGCGACGGCATCTCCACTGCCCCGACCTTGATCCAGTCGAGGCCGTCGGAGACGACTTCCCACACATTCTTGCCCGGCTCTAGGCCGGAGCGTCCTTGGTCGACGTAGGAGAGTTTGACGGTCTCGCCGACCTTGATGCTGCCGCTGTCCGCGGTCTCGCCCTCGCCGCCGGCGGCCTGAAGAATCATCTTGAACAGCGTGGTCTTTCCGACTCCGTTCGGACCGATGACTCCAACAATGCCGTTGCGCGGCAAGGTGAAACTCAGGCCATCCATGAGCAACTTGTCGCCGAATCCCTTGGTGAGCTTGTCGACCTCAACCACCACATTGCCCAGACGCGGGCCCGGCGGGATTTGGATCTCCTCGAAGTCAAGCTTGCGCATCTTGTCTGCCTCGGCGGCCATCTCCTCGTAGCGCTCCAGACGCGCGCGGCTCTTGGTCTGGCGGGCCTTGGCATTGCTGCGCACCCACTCCAGCTCGTCGTCGAGGCGCTTCTTCATCTTGGCGTCTTTGGCGCCCTCGATCTTCAGACGCGCCGCCTTGGTCTCAAGGTAGGTCGTGTAGTTGCCCTCGTACGGGTAGCAACGGCCGCGGTCAATCTCAAGAATCCACTGTGCGACATTGTCGAGGAAGTAACGGTCGTGGGTGATGGCGACGACTGTGCCGGGGTACTTCTCAAGGTGCTGCTCGAGCCAGTGCACGCTCTCAGCGTCGAGGTGGTTGGTGGGCTCGTCCAGCAGCAGCATGTCCGGCTGCTGCAGCAGCAGCTTGCACAGCGCCACCCGACGGCGCTCGCCACCGGAGAGCACCGTGACATCGGCGTCACTGGGCGGACAGCGCAGCGCGTCCATGGCCTGCTCAAGTTGGTTGTCGAGGTCCCACGCATTGAGGTGGTCGATCTTCTCCTGCAGCACGCCCATCTCTGCCATGAGTGCGTCGAAGTCCGCATCGGGCTCGGCCATGAGCAGGCCAATCTCGTTGAATCGGTCCAGCATCGCCTTGGTCTCGGCCACACCCTCTTGCACATTGCCCAGGACATCCTTGTCCGGGTTCAACTGCGGCTCCTGGCTGAGGATGCCGACGGTGTAGCCGGGGCTGAGCAGGCCGTCGCCGTTGCTGAGGTTCTCCGTGCCCGCCATGATCTTTAGCAGAGTGGACTTACCGGCGCCGTTCGGCCCCACCACGCCGATCTTCGCTCCGGGCAGGAATGCGAGGGTGACGTCATCGAGGATGACCTTGTCGCCGTGGGCTTTACGCGCCTTGCGCAGGGTGTAGATGTATTCAGCCACGAGGGATGAGCCTACTTTGCGCTGTCGTTGCTCACGATGACAGCGTTGGCGTCGCTGGTCAAAGGTCGTTGGGCGAGTGCGCAGGCCGTGATGGCGCCAGTCTGCACGTCCATCGCGAGCGTGAGTTCCCACACCACACGCCCGCGGCGTAACTCGAAGGTCGCGTTGTGCCCGTCGGTGGCCGCACATGGATGCGGTGCGCACACGAATGGCGAACTCGGTTCCATCGCCCGTGCCGCGACCGCGAGGTCCAGTACTGAAGCGGGATTGACCGCCGGCGCGAGCGCCAGATCAACCGGCCATACGGGCATCTGACCCGGTGGGCAGTTGAACGCCGCCACGATGTCTCGAGCAGCCGCGGTGAGGGAATCGACTGGGGCGGGTACCGCGCGAACATTGAGTGTCTGCAGTCGCTGCGGCAACTGAGGTGTCAGTCGGATCTCAAGGCGCAGGCGGCCATGGGCCGCAGCACGCCACCACACCAGGTGCGACTGCGCGGCAGAAGTCGGCTGGTCCTGCCCAGAGGCCATCGGTGTCGTCGGTGCGAGCGCCCCCACTGACGCGATGGCCGTGTCTATGTCAGCGCGGCGGTGCTGCCGTGGGATGTCAGCATCAAAGTTCGTCGCGATGATGCCGTCCAGCGCTTGGTCGTCCCAGTCGTCGAGCACCGCGTCGACGACGGCGCGAATTTGATGCGTGGTGTCGGTGACCTGCACCAATCGTGACGGAGCCTGGGCTGCATCGAGGACTGTGCGCAGCATGCTGGTGGCAACGCGGAAAGCTCCGCCGTAGCGCCCATTCGACAGCGCGATGACGCCAATGCCGCTGGCAGGATGCCAGCACATGTGTGTGCCGTAGCCGGGGTAGCCACCGGAGTGCCCGACGATGGTTCCGCGCAGTGGATCTTCCGACACCATCAATCCGAAGCCATAGGCGGCGCTGCTCAGCCACAGCGGCTGCCCGGCTGTTGCCAACGCCACCGATGGCGCCATGACCCGCTGACCCTGCTGCATCTCCCGCAGCGAGGACCAGCTCAGCGGACTGTGTGTGCTGGCTTGGTTGTGCACATGGAAGGCAGCGGTCATGAGCCCCACCCATGTGGCCAAGTCCTCACAGGTGCTGAACAGGCCTCCGAG
>CAYFKX010000152.1:0-3370 GCA_964343545.1 uncultured Bifidobacteriaceae bacterium
TGGTGTACTTCACGGTGTCTGAGAACTATCAGATAGACCGACTGCTCGTTGGCATCACGAACTTGCCGCGAGGAGACCGCTGGAATTCCTTGGCGCGAGCGGCCATGCGCGCAGACGTCTATGCGACGTTGGCCGCTTTAACTGCACGAGTGTTGCGCAGCACTGGCACTGCTGAAGCACAGCAACGTGTCGCCGAGTGGGAATCGCGGCATTCTGCTGCGGTGCGTGCAGCCAAGGAGACGCTTGCCGAGGCAGCGGCACAAGATCACCACGATCTCGCGACACTGTCCGTGGCCGTCCGTGCCATCCGAAGCCTGTTGGCGAGAGTCGACGCACGCTAAGTCGCAGAGGGTCCAGCAAAGGTGACTGAGGTCACTTTCGCTGCTGTGCCGTTACTCACAGTTCGGTGAATTCATCCATTCCTAGTGGTTTGCCGCGGAGCTTTGACGCAGAGTTGGAACCTGCACACCTCCCACGACTTGGAGCCCTGAGACACCGTGACCATCCTGGACCTGGCACAGGCCCCCACCCGTAACCAGCGATTGCTCGACTGGGTTGAGCGCATGGCTGAGCTCGCCTCGCCCGATGATGTGATCTGGTGTGACGGTTCGCCCGACGAGTGGGTGCGACTGACTGAGATGCTCGTGGCACAGGGGTCGCTGATTCGTTTGAACCCTGCTACCCGGCCCAACTCGTTCCTTGCGCGCAGTGCCCCGAGTGACGTTGCGCGAGTTGAGGAGAGGACGTTCATCTGTAGCACGCGAGAGGTCGATGCCGGCCCGACCAACAACTGGATGGCGCCGGAAGAGATGCGCGCAATCCTGAATGGGTTGTTCCGTGGATGCATGCGGGGACGCACGATGTACGTCGTGCCATTCTCAATGGGCCCGGTGGGAGGAGCGATTTCGGAAATCGGAGTCGAAATCACAGACAGCCCGTACGTCGTGCTCAACATGTCAATCATGACGCGCATGGGTGCGACCGTGCTCGAGGAACTCGGCACAGACGGAGACTTCGTTCCTGCGATGCACAGCGTCGGTTTCCCGCTGGTCGATGACGCAGGCAACAGCCGCGCGGACGTCACCTGGCCGTGTAGCGAGACCAAGTACATCACTCATTTCCCGGAGTCTCGCGAAATTTGGTCGTACGGGTCCGGGTACGGTGGCAACGCACTGCTGGGCAAGAAGTGCTTCGCATTGCGGATTGCGTCGGTCATGGGGCGTGACGAGGGTTGGTTGGCTGAGCACATGCTGCTGCTCAAACTGACGTCCCCGACCGGAGTGGTCAAACACATCGCCGCAGCATTCCCGTCTGCCTGCGGCAAAACCAATCTGGCCATGCTCGAGCCAACTTTGCCTGGATGGAAAGTTGAGACGCTCGGCGATGACATCTGTTGGATGCGATTCGGAGAAGACGGCCGGCTCTATGGCAGCAACCCTGAGAACGGGTTCTTCGGAGTTGCCCCAGGCACTGGTACTCACACGAACGCCAACGCAATCCGTGCGTTGTGGGGTAATGCGCTGTTCACAAACGTCGCATTGACCGACGACGGAGATGTTTGGTGGGAAGGCTTGACGGTGGAGCCGCCAGCTCACGCCATCGATTGGAAAGGGCGCGACTGGACACCTCACAGCGGTGAGCCTGCAGCGCACCCGAATGCTCGATTCACAGTTCGTGCCGACCAAGCGCCGTGCATTGCCGACGACTGGGATGCCCCGACTGGGGTGCCGATTGACGCCATCTTGTTCGGCGGTCGGCGAGCCACAAATGTGCCGTTGGTGAATGAGGCGTACTCCTGGCAGCACGGTGTTTTCATGGGTGCCACCATCGCGTCGGAGCAGACTGCGGCCGCTGAAGGCACTGTCGGAGAACTACGTCGGGACCCGTTCGCGATGCTGCCGTTCTGTGGCTACAACATGGCCGACTACTGGGGTCACTGGCTTAGCATGCCCAGCAGGTCGGCGGAGAATGCGCTGCCGAAGTTGTTCCAAGTCAACTGGTTCCGCAAGGACGACCAGGGGCGGTTCATCTGGCCAGGTTTCGGCGAGAACTCGCGGGTACTGGCATGGATTGTGGATCGGCTTGACGGACGCGTGTCCGCTCAAGACACCGCGTTAGGGCGACTTCCGCGGCTCGAGGACTTCCCGACACAAGGTCTGGAGCTCGCAGCTGCGCAATGGGAACAGTTGCTTGAGGTGGATACTAGATCTTGGTTGGCCGAGTGTGACCTGACCGAGGAGTTCTTCTCGCGGTTCGGTGACCGAGTGCCTGCCGGGCTCCACGAGGAGCTTGACGCGCTCAAGGAGAGGCTACGTACGGCATCGTGACCGAACAGACACACGGCGACACTTTGCTCGATGAGCGGACGACGCCCGATCTCAGCCATGGCGATCACGAACGATTTGCCCACTACGTGCTCAAGGACAAGATCGTGCAAAGTGCCATCACCGGCGAGCCGCTGACTGCACTGTGCGGAAAAGTTTGGGTGCCGTCGCGTGATCCCAACAAGTTTCCAGTGTGTCCAGAGTGCAAGGACATTTATGACGGGCTCGACGCTGGGGATGGGGACTAGTCCACCTGATGCCGATTCACCCCTGACTGAGGTGACCAGGAGCCACGTCCGCGCGGGTGAGTTTGTTGCTGTGCCACTGGCTTGACCCCACTGCTGGGCAGTAGTCGACGTACCGTCAACGCATGACAACCGAGACTTCCCAGACCCTTGACCGCGGTCTTCTGGTCTTGGAAGTCCTGGCACACGCACAAGATGGTCGCACCGTGACTGAAATCGCCCATGATTTGGGTATTTCTCGCACCGTCGTCTACCGGCTACTCGCGACATTAGAGCAGCACGCTCTCGTTCGACGAAGTTCTGATGGTCGGACCCGACCTGGGCTGGGACTGCTGAACTTGGCGCGAACAGTTCAAGCCGACCTACGGGATGCCGCGTTACCGGTGCTGCGCAACTTGTCTGACAACATGGCTGGTACCACGCACTTGTGGCTGCGGGAAGGGCAGGACTGCGTCACCGTGGCCACCGTCTTCCACGCAGGTAGCACCGATGCGCGCCAAGCGCAACGAGTCGGCAGCCGTCGCCGCCGCTCGCACACGTCGGTCGACCAAGCATGTGATGACGTGTCAGAGCCCGGTCCGCTCAGGTGGCACATTGGGGTGCAGGACCCTGTCGTTGGATGTGTCACATTCGCAGTGGGCTTGAAGGGGGTTGCGGGGCTGGTTGCAGCAATCGGAGTAGTGCGCTGCGACGGTGACCTCTCTGCCCGTCAGACCGCGTTCGTCGGTGATGGCACGGTGCGAGCCGCAGCTGAAGTCATTCGCGCTTTGCGCTAAGGCTGTGCCACGATGCAGGCATGTC
>CAYFKX010000153.1:0-3337 GCA_964343545.1 uncultured Bifidobacteriaceae bacterium
GAGACGGGGTGCGGGTTGCTCTCTGCGACAAGTGCGCGGTCAGGGAGCACGTCGTGCATGCGCTCGCGCTCGGCCACACGGATGCTGGTCGACGGCCACTGCGTACCGTCAAAAGCGCGGCAGAGCACTCGCCGAATGTTGGTATCTAGGGCCAGTGCGCGTCGTCCATACCCGAAGGCGAGCACGGCCGCGGCGGTGTAGTCGCCGACACCTGGAAGTGCGCGCAACGCCGTGAAGTCCGCCGGCACGGTGTCGTCGTGCGTAGTGCTGATGACTTGTGCGCACTCGTGCAGGCGCAGTGCGCGGCGCGGATAGCCGAGGTTTCCCCACGCCTTCAGGACATCTGCTGTCGCTGTGGCAGCCAGTGATGACGGTGTCGGCCAGCGTTGCATCCACTCGGTCCACACAGGTGCGACGCGCAAGACCGGGGTCTGTTGTGCCATGAACTCACAGACCAGAACACCCCACGCGTCTGTCCCCGGTTGGCGCCACGGGAGGTCGCGTGCGTGACGTGAGTACCAGCTCAGCAGGGCGTGGGGGAGTTCATCGTGGGTCATCGTGAATCGGTTCCGAATCTAAGCCACGTGCGCGCTGTGCGCAGTGGTCGGCGTGAATCAGACGAAGCGCTCGACCAGTGCGGTCTCGGCAATCCGGGCCAAACCGTCGCGCAACGAGTTCGCGCGGGTGTCACCGACACCTTCAACCGCCTGCAACTCGTCCACGCTCGCAGCGAGCAGTGCCTTCATGGTGCCGAAGTGGGTGACCAACCTGTCGGAGATGGTCTCGGGGATACGAGGCACGCGCGAGAGGATGCGGTAGCCGCGCGGATTGGCCGGCTGCTCAAGCAGTTCGGGGTTCGCAGCCCAGCCGATGGCGTTCGCGACCGCGACCAAGTCCAGCAGGGCAGTGCCATCGAGAGCCTCGAGGTCAGCAGATGCCTGCTCGACGGTGCGGACCTTGCGTCCAATCTTTGCTGGGGTGTAGTCGCGCAGCATGAGAGTGCGGTCGTTCTCGACTCCAGCGATGAGCTCCTCAAGCTGCAGTGTGATGAGGCGACCATCGGTGCCGAGTTCGACCACGTAGCCCTCAATCTCTCGGGCAATTCGACGCACCATCTCGACCCGCTGGGCGACCGTGGCAACATCGCGCACGGTCACCAGGTCCTCAATTTCCATCGCCGACAGCGTGCGGTTCACCTCGTCCAGGCGCATCTTGTAGCGCTCAAGGGTTGCTACTGCCTGATTCGCGCGGGACAGGATTGCTGCGCTGTCCTCGACCACGTAGCGCCGACCGTTGAGGTACAACGCGATGATGTTCATTGACTTCGACACTGAGATGACGGGAAAGCTCGCTTGCTTAGCGACGCGGTCGGCCGTGCGGTGGCGGGTGCCGGTCTCATCGGTTGCGATGCTCGGGTCTGGCAGCAGTTGGACGGCTGCGGAGATGATGGTGCTCACCGACTGGTCGACCACCACGGCACCGTCCATTTTCGCTAGTTCGCGAAGTCTGGTGGCGGAGAAATCCACGTTGATGGGGAAGCCGCCGCTGGCCATGCCCTCAATGGTGCGATCGTGCCCGAGCACGACAAGTGCGCCGGTGCGCCCGCGCAGGATGCGCTCGAGGCCATCGCGCAAAGCAGTTCCCGGCGCGACAAGGCGCAACGCCTCGCGCAGCGCCAACTCGTCGTCAGTTAGAGGCTTGTCTGGCACGTCAACACCTTCTCAGTCGCAGTCGTGGCGATGTTCGACAAGCGGCAGCCACAACAGGTGCGCTGAGTCTATGAGCGCGAGGGTCCGCTCAGGCGTGGATGAGTGCCAGTGCCGCCGTGACGTCGGCGACTTCAAGCACCTCGACGCCATCGACCATGACTGCGGCTCCAGCCGGGACCAGCACCCGGCGCAACCCGAGTCGCTGCACCTCAGCCAGCCGGCGCTGTAGGCCCACCACATTGCGAATTTCCCCGGCCAGACCGACTTCGCCGATGGCCGCGGTGCCGTCAGTAACTGGCTTGCCGCTGGCCGCACTGGCGATGGCAAGCACTGCAGCGAGGTCGGCAGCGGGCTCGTGAATGCGCACGCCGCCAACCGTGGCGAGGTAGACGTCACGGTCAGCCAGGCGCACGCCAGCCCTGCGCTCGAGGACAGCGAGCATCATCGCGGCTCGGGCACCCTCAATGCCTTGGGTTGCCCGTCGCGGGACGGGGTTACTTGTGGCTGCTACCAACGCCTGAACCTCGGCGACGATGGGCCGTCGGCCCTCGATAACGACAGTCAGGCAGCTGCCGGCTACGGGCACGTCATGGCGGCTGATGAACAGACCACTGGGGTCTGCCACGGACCACACGCCGTCGTCGCCAAGTTCGAAGCAGCCGAGTTCGTCCGCAGCGCCGTAGCGGTTTTTCACTGCGCGCAGCAGCCGTAGTCGCGAGAAGCGATCCCCCTCGATCTGCAGCACGACATCAACGAGGTGCTCCAACGCACGCGGCCCAGCAATCGCGCCGTCCTTGGTGACGTGGCCGACGAGGAGGCACGCGAGGTTGTTGGCTTTGGCCACCCGCGCGAGTGTGCTGGCAACTTCGCGTACTTGGTTCACCCCACCCATCGCGCCTTCCACCAGCGGGTGGGACATGGTCTGGACGGAGTCGATGACCAGGACATCAGGACGCACGTTCTCAATGTGCGTGAGCACTGCTGCAAGGTCGTGCTCAGCTGCGATGAACAGCTGCTCGTGTAAGGCATTGATGCGTTCAGCCCGCAGTCGCACCTGCGCCGCGGACTCTTCGCCGGTGACGTAGAGCACGCGGGCACCACGGTGCGCGCTGCTGGCCAGCGTGGATAACAACAACGTTGACTTGCCGATCCCTGGCTCGCCGGCGAGCAAGATGACTGCACCAGGGACCAAGCCGCCGCCGAGCACGCGGTCGACTTCGGCGTTACCCGTTGGGTGGGCGTCTGCTGCTGTGGCATCGACCTCGGCGATGGGAACCGCGAGGGTGGCGACAACGGCGGCGCTGAGATGTGCCGTCTCGGCTGTGATGCTCGCTTCGACCAACGTTCCCCACTGCTGACACTCGCCGCAACGGCCGACCCACTTCACCGCCTGCCAGCCGCACTCGGTACACGAGTAGCCGGGGGACTTGGTGGCTCGTTTGCCGGAGCGAGTGGTGGGGGAGTCGATGCGCATGCTGGCCATGCGCGGCAGGTTAGCCACGGCGACTGACATTGGTTTGTGAAGTCATACCGCGGGTCAACGATGCTTGCAGTCGGTCACCTTGGTCGAACCTGGGCGGGCACCGGGTGGGACAACAAACCGAAAGCGATGGCCAACGATCGCCGCC
>CAYFKX010000154.1:0-1569 GCA_964343545.1 uncultured Bifidobacteriaceae bacterium
TCATGGCTGACTTGTCATACGGAGTGATGACGACCATGCGCGCCTCTGGCACCTGGAATGACGCCATCTGAGTCAGCGGGGTCGGGGTGCCGTAGTAGTCCGCCTGCAACTTGTTGAACAGCGCAACGCTGGCACGACCGGCACGCAAGGTGGCGAAGTCCTCCTTAGCGACGCCGACGGCTTTTTCCATCTTCTCGTTCGCTTCGGCCAGGATCTGGTCGATCATGCTCGCCTCCTCAGGCGCTCGTCTGACGACGAGTCAGTTGTTGCTCACCAGTGTGCCGACCTGCTCGGCACGCACGGCCCGCGCGATGTTGCCAGGCTCAAGCAAGTTGAACACCACGATAGGCAAGTCGTTGTCCTGGCACAGGCTGATGGCGGTCGCGTCGGCGACCTTCAACCCGCGCACCAGAACCTCGTTGTAGGAAAGTTGGTCGAACTTCGTGGCCGTCGGCACCGTGCGCGGGTCCGCGTCATAGACACCGTCGACGCCCTTGGCCATGAGCACGACCTCCGCTTTGACCTCCAGCGCACGCTGCGCGGCGCAGGTGTCAGTGGAGAAATACGGCGCACCCAGCCCAGCCCCGAAAATGACCACTCGGTTCTTCTCCAGGTGCCGGATGGCGCGCAACGGGATGTAGGGCTCAGCGACCTGGCCCATGGCGATGGCTGTTTGCACACGCGTGGGTACGCCCTGCTGCTCCAGGAAGTCCTGCAACGCCAGGCAGTTCATAACCGTGCCGAGCATGCCCATGTAGTCGGCGCGACCGCGGTCCATGCCACGCTCGGACAGTTGGGCGCCACGGAAGTAGTTGCCACCGCCGATGACCACGGCCACCTGCACGCCGGCGGCCACGACTTCCTTGATCTGCTCGGCGATGTCGACCACCACATCGGGGTCGACACCAAGGCCGCCGCCGCCCGCGAACGCCTCACCGCTGAGCTTGAGCAGCACACGGGAGAAACCGTCGGATGGGAGGCCGGGCCAAGTCTGCGCGGTTCCCATCTCGGTGGTCCTCTCCTCTGCCACTAGCTGCGAGCGACAGGGTAGCCGCTCACCGTCGCACCGACGGTCAGGCTTGCCCGACCTCGATACGCGCGAAGCCGGTGACAGTCGTGCCGGCCGCGGCCAGGTACTGCGCCACAGTCTGCTTGTTGTCCTGCACGCTGGCCTGCTCGAGGAGGCAGAAGTCCTTGAAGAAGGAGTTCACCCGGCCCTCGATGATCTTCGGCAGCGCGGCCTCGGGCTTGCCCTCGTTGCGGGCGGTCTCCTCGGCGATGCGCTTCTCGGTCTCCACCACGTCGGCCGGCACATCCTCACGGGTGAGGTACTGCGGGCGCATGGCCGCGATCTGCATACCAATGCTGCGCGCTGTGTCGAGGTCGCCGTTGTAGGCGACGAGGACGCCAACTGCCGGCGGCAAGTCCGGGCTGCGACGGTGCAGGTAGACCGCGACATCGCCGTCGAAGTGCGCGACCCGGCCGAGCTCGAGCTTTTCGCCGATGACGCCGGCGAGGTTCTCGATCTCGCTGGCCACGGTGCCGCCGCCGAGGGCGACGCCACCGAGT
>CAYFKX010000154.1:1579-3327 GCA_964343545.1 uncultured Bifidobacteriaceae bacterium
GAGTTCATCACTGGACTTCACGCCAGCAGCCACTGCAGCGTCGAGCACCTTCTCAGCCAGACCGACGAAGTCCGCGCCCTTGGCCACGAAGTCGGTCTCGCACAGCAACTCCACCAAGGTGTTGCCCTTGGCGAAGACGACACCGTTGGATGCGGTGCGCTCGGCGCCACGCTTGGCGGCCTTGGCTGCGCCAGAAATACGCAGCGCCTCGACCGCCTTGTCGAAGTCGCCGTCGGCCTCTTCGAGTGCCTTCTTGCACTCCATCATGCCCGCGGCCGTGAGGTCGCGGAGCTTCTTCACATCTGCGGCAGCGATTGCAGCCATGGTTGTTCCATCCGTCCTTGGGAAGTAGTGCTCGGGGTTGGGAAGGTTGCGGGCCGCTCAGGCCTCGGTGGTCGCCTCAGCAGGGGCGGCCTCGGTGGTCGCCTCAGCGGCAGCAGCCTCAGGCGCGGGCGCCTCAGTGGCGGCTGCGTCAGCAGCCGACTCAGCGGCGGCACCTTCGGCGGCCGCAGCACTAGCGAGCAGCTCCTGCTCCCAGGCGGCCAGCGGCTCGTCGGCGGCAACGACGTCGGTGGCGTCCTGCTCAACTGCACGCCCAGCACGGGCCATGAGGCCTTCGGCAACGGCGTCAGCAATGACCTTGGTCAGCAAGTCGACAGCGCGCAGCGCGTCGTCGTTGCCCGGGATTGGGTAGTCCACAACGTCCGGGTCGCAGTTGGTGTCGAGGATGCCGACGACCGGGATACCGAGCTTGCGCGCCTCGTTGACCGCAAGGTGCTCCTTGTTGGTGTCCACGACCCACACCACGCTGGGGGTACGCGTCATGCCACGCAGACCGCCGAGCACCGACTCCAACTTGGTGCGCTCGCGGTTCAGCAACAACAGCTCCTTCTTGGTGAAGCCGGAGGCTGCCGGGTTGTCGAAGTCCAGCTGCTCGAGCTCGCGCAGACGGGCGAGGCGCTTGGAGATGGTCGGGAAGTTCGTGAGCATGCCGCCGAGCCAACGCTGGTTGACGTACGGCATACCGACGCGGGCAGCCTGCGCCGCGATGGGCTCCTGGGCCTGCTTCTTGGTGCCGACGAAGAGCACGGTGCCGCCGCGGGCGACGCTCTCCTTGACGAACTCGTATGCGTTGTTGATCAGCCCGATGGACTGCTGCAAGTCGATGATGTAGATGCCATTGCGCTCGGTGAGGATGAAGCGGCGCATCTTGGGGTTCCAGCGGCGCGTCTGGTGGCCGAAGTGGACCCCGCTGTCGAGCAGTTGGCGCATGGAGACAGCCATGGTCGTTCCTTTCAATGGTTTGTGAGCAGCCGTGTGCCGGTGTTGCCGGCGCAGGTCGCTCCCTCGGCAGCCGGTGACGAGCGCCACGTTCCGCTGGTCGCGGGCGGTGGACCATCGCGCGTCACGCCGGAGGGTTCCGGGTGCTGCCTGTGTTAGTCGCTGCTCGAGTAGACCCAGACCTCATGTACTTGAGGGCCGTTTCATTCAGTTGCAGCGCCGTCGGGGAGTCTATCCGTGGGCGGTTTCGCGCCCCCGGGCGGGTGATTTCCTTGGTCGACAGGCGATTGGGGCTGCCCACAGGGCCCGTCGTGGTCGCAGCGCTGACCTGTCGGCGAGGGGCACGCTCGCACAGTGACTCAACCTCCCCTGTCCCGGGCTTTGACCCGCTCAACCACTGTCGGAACACGTCGGCGGCTGGTCTTCGGCAGTTGGGTCTTGCTCGCCCTGGCTGGTTGGGCGGCAGG
>CAYFKX010000155.1:0-3286 GCA_964343545.1 uncultured Bifidobacteriaceae bacterium
CGGCGCTGAACACGCTGCGTCCCTCGAATGCGTCGCGCGCGGTGGCACTCCACCAAATCTCACAGGCCAGATCAGCGACCGCCCCCGCGCTGAGCAGTGCGTGATGCCGGCCAGAAGTGATATCTAAACGTCGGGCCTGCCAGGTGAGCCCTTGGCGCAAGTCGGCGTCTAAGCCCCTGATGTCGATGGTGGCCACATCCTCGGCGGCAGCCCCTTGCCATGCGGACCGAGTGCGACCATGGGACTTTGCCGTCATCTCCACCCGCCCCGACGGTTGAGACCAACGCAACCGCAATCCTGTGGATGACCCGAGCCAGGTGGTGGTGATGCCGTGTTCGGCGTATCCAAAATGTTCGATGTCGTCAGCCGCAGCGCGCGCGAACACATCCCCAAGCGCGCTGGCCACTGGTGCCAGGGCCTGTGCTGAGGTGGTCGGGGCCAGTGAGGACCATTCCGGCGCCACTGGGGCGTCGCGAAACAGCGGCTCGGCATCCCGAGCATCTGGCGCGTCCTTGGCTGCAGATTGAGCCGCGCTCACGAGTTCGGCCATCGAGTCTGCGGTCGGTCCAGAAGCACTGAGTGTGGCGGTACCAGTTCCGCTCGGACGTTCGTGGAATGCGATCACTGTCGCCGAGGTGGTGGTCCGCTCGCCATTGGTGGTCAATGTCGAACGTGCCCAACGCAGATCCGCGCGAGAGTCCTGCTCGACTAGCACGATGATTGACGCGCCACTGGCTGCTGCGAGCGCACGTTCCACCAGCTCCGATGGGTTCGTCATGCGCCTGCCTCCGCAGTGGTGTTGAGGATGTTGATGTTCTCGAAGACTGCCACCGGACAGCCATGGGATACCGGGGCCACCTGCCCGGGTTGCCCCTTGCCGCAGTTCAGTGCGCCTCCGAGCAGGTAGGTCTGCGGCCCTCCCACGGCAACCATCGACCCCCAGAAATCGGGGGTGCGGCTTTGGTAAGCCACATCTTTCACCTGGCCTGCAAGGCGACCACCTTTGATCCGCATGAAGCGCTGGCCGGTGAACTGGAAGTTGTAGCGCTGCATGTCAATGGACCAGGACTTGTCGCCGACGACGTAGATGCCGTCGTCCACTGCCGCGATGAGCTCGTCCGCGCTGGACGCTCCACCAACTGCCGGCTGAAGTGACACATTGGGCATCCGCTGAATCGGCACATGCTCGCCGGCATCGGCGAAGGCACAGCCATTGGAACGTGCGTAGCCGAATTCGTGGGCCATGGCGCGGTCTAGTTGGTAGCCCACAAGCGTGCCGTCGCGCACGATGTCCCACTGTTGAGCAGCGACCCCTTCGGCATCCCACCCGACAGTGGCGAGACCGTGTGGCGCGCTGCGGTCGCCAGTGACGTTCATCAGATGCGAGCCGTAACGGAAGTTGTTGAGTTTGTCTGGCGTCGCGAACGAGGTACCCGCGTAGTTGGCTTCGTAACCCAGCGCTCGGTCAAGCTCGGTGGCGTGACCGATGGACTCGTGGATGGTCAGCCAAAGGTTCGTTGGATCTATCACCAGCGTGTAACGCCCAGGTTCCACGCTGGGCGCGCTGAGTTTCTCAAGCACCAAGGACGGCAACTGAGACAACTCCGTGTCCCAGTCCCACGCGCGCGCACCGCCAATGGTGGCACCTTGACCGAGGACGTATTCCCAACCGCGGGCTACCGGGGGAGCAGTAGTCGACATCGTTTCGAATGCGCCGCTGGCCTGGTCGACTGCGGTGGCATCCCACTGCGACTCAATCCGAATGCGCTGCTGGGTGATGTTGCTGCCGGCACTGTCGGCGTAGAACGTGCATTCCTTGACTTGACGAACCCATGCTTCAACATGGGCAACGCCAGCGGCCATCAGCGCAGCGCTGCGGTCGGTGAGCACTGCCAATCGCTCTGACTCGGAGACGTCAAAAGGATCGATTTCATAATCGCTGACCCAGGAACCGACGTGAACAGGCTCCGGGGCCAACGTCACTGGCAACGTGGCAAGCGGCTTGCTGACTCGGGCAAGTGACACTGCGGTCGCTGCGAGTTGCGCTGCAGTGGTTGGACTGATGGCATCACTGGCGGCGAATCCCCAGCAACCGTCAACGATGACTCTGACACCCATCGACATCGAAACCTCGTCGCTACTGCTCTCCTTGCGCGCGTCTCGGGCTGAGACCAGCGCGGTCCGCATCGAGATGACCCGAATGTCAACGTGGCTAGCACCGGCGGCAGTGCCTGCGGCAACCGCAGCATCAGCACATGCGCTCAGCGGCAATGCGAGGAATGCAGCGTCTACCTGGGTGTGGGTGGTCATGGCTGAGCATCATGGCAGAGATGACGCCTGCGGGATATCCCCGTCCGCGCGTCCGACTGGCACGACGTTGTCACACGTGTGCCCGCGCGTAGGGTCGCGCTGTGACATCAGCAATGCAACCAGCAGCCTTCCCGGATGCCTTCAGTGACGTGTTAGATGCGAATGAGGCGCATGCGCAGACGTTCGTGAGTCCCCAGACTGGCGGAGTCGCGCGCCGTGGTTTAGCGATTGTCACGTGCATGGACTCACGAGTCGACCCATTGCGCATCGTGGGCATGAAGGCCGGAGACGCGAAGATACTTCGTAACGCAGGCGCTCGAGTAACTGAGGACGTCCTGCGCACGCTTGTCCTCGCCACCCACTTACTTGGGGTGAGCCGGATTCTGGTGATGCCGCATACGGACTGCCGAATGGCGATCTCAGATGAGAAAGCCATCCACGAGGAGATTTGGGCGAAGTCAGGCATCGATATCCGCAGCGTGGAAATCCGCACAGTGACCGACCAACCCGCTGCGTTGGCCCTCGATGTGCAGCGCCTGCGGTCGTATCCGCTGTTGCCCGCCGGCACTCAGGTGATGGGGGCGGTCTATGACGTGACGACCGGAAGGCTGGCGCCAACGTCGACGTAACGCCGATGTCTTGTGTCCGAGGGGGGAATTTGACCACGGCGCAGGTGTCTCGCGCCACATGACCGTGGGCCTAGACACCGCAACTGGAACAATCCACCCCATGACCGACTCCGGTGAGCGCCCTGACCTCGCGTTGGGTGAGACAGTCCTTGATGCCATCACCGCATGCATAGGCGAAGTGGTGAGCGCAACGACCGCTGCGGCCGGATTCACGCCTGGGATCAAATATCTGGCTACGACGCTTGACGGCGGTCTCTACTTCGTCAAGAGCGCACCATCGCACTCTTGGGTAGCCCGCGACTACGAGTTAGAGGCACGGGCCCACAACTGGCTGCCAGCGAGTGCAT
>CAYFKX010000156.1:0-3284 GCA_964343545.1 uncultured Bifidobacteriaceae bacterium
GGCAAGGAATTGAACGAACAAATCAGCGATGACCTAGCGCGCGCGGAGGCAGTCGCCATTCCCATTTCGGTCATCGCGTTGATGTTCGCTTTCGGCAGTGTGGTTGCCGCCGGTTTGCCGTTTATGGTCGCCGCTGGCGCAGCCCTAGGCTCGATGTTCTGCCTGTGGCTCATCGCCCAGGCCACGGATATTTCTGTCTTCGCCATGAACTTGCTCACCGGCTTCGCCCTTGGCTTGGGTATCGACTACGCGTTGCTCATGGTGAACCGCTTCCGCGAGGAACTCAAGGGCGGCGCTGAGGTGGCTGAGGCCGTCGTCACCACAGTGCGCACAGCTGGGCGGACTGTCTTTGTGTCAGGACTTACTGTCGCAGTAACCCTGGCAGGGCTGGTGGTGTTCCCGCAGTACTTCATGAAGTCATTCGCCTACGCCGGCAGCATCGTCGTCTTCTTCGCGGTACTCACCTCCTTGGTGGCGCTGCCAGCGGCCATGGCCAAACTCGGCCACAAAGTCAACAAAGGCAAGTTACTCAAAGGTGACCTCGCGCCCTCCGACGAAGGCAAGTGGCATGACATCGCCGTCTTCGTCATGCGTCGCCCAGTTGCTGTGTTCCTCGTAACGCTCATCGGCTTGCTGGCGATGGCTTTCCCCGCACTCGGCTCGCGATTCGCGCAAATCGACGACCGAGCCCTGCCTGCCTCTAACCCGGGCGCTCAAGCGTCCGCCTTCCTGCGAGCAAATTTCACAAGCCAGTCCAGTGACCCCATCCACATCTACATTCCCAAAGGCGGCAAGCAAGACGCAATCATCGACATCAGCGGGTATACCCAAGCGTTGGCGTCACTGCCACATGCAGCACGGGTCACCAGCCCAGGTGCGGTGTACATCAACGGTGAGTTCAAGGGCGTCAACGGGGCCACTGCGGCCTACATCTCCGGTGACGACGGGCTCATCACCATCAACCTCGATGTCCCTGCGCGCACCCCTGAGGCTGCCGCCGTCGTGTCAAAGATTCGCGACGAGTTCAACTCGCCACGACCCGGCACTCTGGTTGGCGGCGGACCAGCAATCTACGTGGATTCCCAGCGCGCGATTACTGGCAACTTAGGCTTCCTCATCGCCTGGCTCATTGCATCGACACTGGTCATCTTGTTCCTGTTTACTGGCAGCATCCTGCTGCCCATCAAGGCTGTGGTGTTGAACGCATTGAGCCTGATTGCCACCCTTGGGGTGCTCACCTACATCTTTGAAGACGGTCACCTGCGCTGGTTGGTCGGTGACTTCACGCTGACCGGAACCATCGACACAAACTCCCTCGTCATTGTGGCGGTGGTGGCATTCGGGCTGTCCATGGACTACGAGGTGTTCCTGCTCTCACGCATCAAGGAGGAGCACGACCGAGGCGCGGACACCACCACGTCAGTTGCTCTAGGTCTGCAACGCTCGGCCAGGATCATCAGCACTGCGGCGGTACTGCTTGCCATCGTGTTCGCCTCGTTCGTCTCTAGCGGCGTCACGAGCATCAAAATGCTGGGCTTCGGCGTGGCCTTCGCCATCTTGCTTGACGCCACGATTGTGCGGGCACTGCTGGTCCCAGCATTCATGCGACTAGCTGGCCGGGCCAACTGGTGGGCACCAAAGCCCCTGGCGGCGTTGCACAAGCGCATCGGCCTGTCTGAGTGACGAGCGCGACGAGTATCAAGTACCGACAAGCCACAAGGAGTCGCTGATGAACCACATTGAGGAACTGCTTGCCTCGCGCGGTCCAGGCGCCCTTGCTGAGCGCATGGGAATCGTGTTGCACGAAGTCAACGTCGACAAAGTGGTTGCCTCGATGCCAGTGGAAGGCAACACCCAGCCCTACGGACTGCTGCACGGCGGGGCAAGCGCAGTGTTGGCTGAGACTGTCGGCTCACTGCATGCGGCCGTACATGCTGGCGCCGGCAACCAGGCTGTCGGTCTCGACATCAGCTGCACACATCACCGCAGTGCGACCTCGGGCACAGTCACAGCGACGAGTACGCCTCTGAGTCTGGGCAAGACGATTGCCTCGCTGTCGATTTCCATCGTCGACGACGAGGGTCGACTGGTGTGCAGCGCACGCCTGACCTGCCTCATCAGACCAGCGCGCACCAGCGGATAGCTATCCTGACCGAGCAAACCGCTCGCTCAATGAGCACAAGGACAAGTAAGGCGCTTCTTCAGCGCATTCATATTCTAAGAATATGAATGCCCGCCGTCAGCGGCCGCGACGCGCAGTGAGTCGGCGTTCGACGATGATGCCGAGCGCGGGAATCGTGCCGGCGAGACCGACGAGCAGCATCTGCTTAAGTTCCCAGCGCTCCCGGATGGTCACTCGAACCACGGCCGCGAGGTAGACCATGTAGGCGTAGCCGTGGAACACCCAGCCGGCTGCGTACCACTGTCCGACGTGCATGCCGAATGCGTATTTCATGAGGGCGCCGATTGTCATCACGGCCAAGGCCGCGCCGGTGACATAGGCCATCACTTGGTAGAACAGGTACGCGATGCGGTCACGCCCGTGCGGCGCCTGCAGGAAACCCATGCGGCGATTATGTCGTCAGTCAGCAAGCGTCGGCGTATCGCGGCCTGTGACATGCCGCCACCAGACAAAGACAGCGAACAGTGCGAATGACCACCATTGCAGTGCGTAGGCGATGTTGCGCCATCCGATACTGCCGCTCGGGGCGCTTGTGAAGCGAGCAACCGGCAACGGCTCACCCGGTTCGCCCTGTGTGACAAGTAGATAGCCATCGCGAACGACGGGGAAGGGCCACCTGTCGACGAGGCCGGGAGTGGTCAGTTCTGCGACTGCCGGCGTCCATGCACCAATCGCTGGCGAATCCTCACTTGGTTGCAGTCGACCGATAAAGGTCTGCTGCTTGGCCGTGGACCGCGGTGCAACCGCAGTAGCCACTGCCAACACCGAGCCGTCCGAAAGCCGCAGCGGCGTGACCCACCAGGAATGTTCGCCTCTGGTGGTCGGTCGCGCAGCGGTGCCGAACCCCTGGTCGACAAGCAGGGTGCCAGTGGCAGAGGTCCTTGCTCCAATGGATGTTCGGGGCAACCACGACTCAGGCTTGCTGAGCAAGTCAAGTGCTTGCACCCGGTTGCTGATGACGGGGCCTGGTGTCTGCTCGTGCAGGAACGCATTGCGCCATTGCCATTGACCAAGCAAAACGAAGGCAAACCCGAAGATGGCCATCAGGAGTGTTGCGATGACCGCACTTCTCAGCTGGGCCGATCTCACGCGCTGTGGTTGC
>CAYFKX010000157.1:0-1938 GCA_964343545.1 uncultured Bifidobacteriaceae bacterium
ATGTCGCGGGGGTCAGTGATTCTCATGACTGGCTCTCCTCAGCGCCGGCCTCGGACTCCGAGGCAACAGCCTTGATCGACTTCCCGCGCGGAGCACCGTCAAGGAAGGTCGCCAGTGAGGATTCGGTGAAGACCACATCGTCACTGATCAGCACGTCGTAGGTGTTCAGCTGATCCGGGGTCACCAGGTGGATGGTCGGCACATTGCGCAACGACAGCCACGAGGTTTCCTCGGTGCGATCCAAGACGATCAGCAGTTTGCCCTCGGCCAACGAACCCAAGGCGGCCAGTGCCTGCTTGGTGGACGGGTCGTCGCCAGCGATCACTGAACTGAGCACATGAACATTGCCGCCGCGGGCGCGATCGGACAATGCTCCGCGCAGCGCTGCGGCCTTCATCTTCTTGGGCGTGCGCTGGCTGTAGTCACGCGGCTGAGGACCGTGCACCGTGCCACCACCGTTGTACTGGGGTGCACGAATCGAACCTTGGCGAGCACGACCGGTGCCCTTCTGGGCGTACGGCTTCTTGCCACCACCGCGCACCTCACCACGCGTCTTGGTGGAGTGAGTGCCCTGTCGGGCGGCAGCCAACTGCGCCACCACCACTTGGTGGATCAGCGGAATGTTGACCTGCACATCAAAGATGTCATCGGGCAGTTCAGCCGTTCCGGCCGTGCCACCCTCAGGAGTGCGAATGTCCACGGTGCTCATCGGGCGCTCCCCTTAACTGCGTCGCGAATCACGACAAGGCCGCCCTTGGGTCCGGGCACTGCGCCCTTGACCAAGACCAGTCCCTTTTCGACATCCACCGAGTGCACGGTCAGTCCCAAAGTGGTCTGACGCTGCGAACCCATGCGGCCTGCCATGCGCAAGCCCTTGAAGACGCGACCCGGTGTGGCGCACGCGCCGATCGAACCTGGCTTGCGGTGGTTGCGGTGCGCACCGTGCGACGAGCTGACACCGGCAAAGCCGTGGCGCTTCATCACACCGGCGAAACCCTTGCCCTTGGTCGTACCCGTGACATCCACGCGCTGACCGGCTTCAAACACCTCAGCGGTGACTTCCTGGCCCAAGGCGTAGTCCGCAGCATCGTCCGTGCGCAGCTCCACCAAGTAACGACGCGGCGTGACGCCAGCCTTCGCAAAGTGGCCAGCTGCCGGCTTGGTCACGCGCCGCGGGTCCACGGCACCAAAGCCCAACTGCACGGCGGAGTAGCCGTCAGTCTCCTCGGTGCGCACCTGCGTCACGACGCATGGGCCCGCCTGGAGGACGGTGACCGGGACGACCTTGTTGTTCTCGTCCCACACCTGGGTCATGCCGAGCTTGGTGCCCAGCACTCCCTTGACCTGCTTTGTCATCGCCTGCGTCCTTAGAGCTTGATCTCGATGTCGACACCGGCCGGAAGGTCAAGACGCATGAGCGAGTCGACCGTCTTCGGCGTCGGGTCCAGGATGTCGATGAGGCGCTTGTGAGTGCGCATCTCAAAGTGCTCCCGGCTGTCCTTGTACTTGTGCGGCGAGCGGATCACGCAGAAAACATTCTTCTCCGTGGGCAGCGGCACAGGGCCGGCGACCTTCGCACCGGTACGCGTCACCGTGTCGACGATCTTTCGCGCCGACGAATCGATGACCTCGTGGTCGTAGGCCTTCAGCCTGATGCGGATCTTCTGTCCCGCCATGGTGGCTTGCTTTCCTCACGCTCGTCGTTCCGATCCGGGGTGGATCGGCTTGTTGCAGGTGGTGCTGGTCTATCTGTCGTGCTCAGTTCCTGTAGTGCTCAGTTCCTGTGGGGCCCGGGGCGCCGGTCCTGACGGACTGGCGCCCCGGGGCACCGCACGGGGGTCTTACTTGTGGATCTTGGTCACTCGACCAGCGCCCACGGTGCGGCCACCTTCGCGAATAGCGAAGCGCAGGCCCTCCTCCATGGCGATCGGCTGGATG
>CAYFKX010000157.1:1948-3281 GCA_964343545.1 uncultured Bifidobacteriaceae bacterium
ACCACACCGGTGACATCCGTGGTGCGGAAGTAGAACTGCGGGCGGTAGTTCTGGAAGAACGGCGTGTGACGGCCGCCTTCCTCCTTGGACAGGATGTACACCGTGGCGTCGAACTCGGTGTGCGGAGTCACGCTGCCTGGCTTGCAGACAACCTGACCACGCTCGACATCGTCGCGCTTGGTGCCACGGAGCAGAACACCGACGTTCTCGCCCGCTTGACCCTCATCGAGGAGCTTGCGGAACATCTCGATGCCCGTGACGGTCGTCTTCTGGGTCTCTTCGCGGATGCCGATGATCTCGACTTCCTCGTTGACCTTGACCACTCCACGCTCGATACGGCCGGTAACCACCGTGCCACGACCGGTAATGGTGAAGACATCCTCAATGGGCATGAGGAACGGCTTGTCGCTGCACGCCGCGTCGCCCTCGGGCGCCTTCAGCGCCGAGACACGAACGATGGGGGTGTCATCACCGGGGAACTCGTACTGGTTGAGCAGTTCACGAACCTCGAGCTCAACGAGCTCCAGGATCTCCTCGTCATCCACCATGTCGGCCTTGTTCAGGGCCACCACGATGGCGGGAACACCCACCTGGCGAGCCAGGATGACGTGCTCCTTGGTCTGCGGCATCGGACCGTCGGTCGCCGCCACCACGAGGATTGCGCCGTCCATCTGGGCGGCACCCGTGATCATGTTCTTGATGTAGTCCGCGTGACCGGGGCAGTCGACATGCGCGTAGTGGCGCGACTCCGTCTGGTACTCCACATGCGCGATGGAGATGGTGATACCGCGCTGGCGCTCCTCAGGGGCCTTGTCGATCTGATCAAACGGCGTGAACGGGTTCACGTCCGGGTACCGGTCATGCAGCACCTTGGTGATCGCCGCGGTAAGGGTCGTCTTCCCGTGGTCGATGTGGCCAACAGTACCGATGTTGACGTGCGGCTTAGTCCGCTCGAACTTCGCCTTCGCCACTTCGTCCTCCTCAGGACTTGTTCTTCACGCCGTACTTGACGTCTGTCTTGTCTTGCTGGACTTGCCCGGTCTTCAGTTGTTGTTCACTTTGGTTCAGGTTCGAACCGCAGGGCTGCTTACTCGCCCCGAGACTTTGCGACGATCTCCTGCGCAACATTGCGAGGAACCTCGGCGTAGGAATCAAATTGCATGGAATAACTCGCGCGACCCTGAGTGCGGCTGCGCAAGTCGCCCACATAGCCGAACATCTCCGACAACGGGACGAGCGCCTTGACCACGCGAGCCCCTGAGCGCTCCTCCATGGCCTGGATCTGTCCGCGTCGGGAGTTCAAGTCACCGATGACATCGCCCATGAAGTCCTC
>CAYFKX010000158.1:0-3269 GCA_964343545.1 uncultured Bifidobacteriaceae bacterium
TCAGCGCCTTGCAAGGAGTCTGGTACTTGATCTTGATGTACTTGACGCCCCAGCGCCCCAGCCGAGGACGCCGAGGCCGTTCACCATGGTCGTGTGCGAGTCGGTGCCCACGACGGTGTCGGGGTACGCCTTGCCGTCACGCACCATCACGATGCGCGCGAGGTGCTCGATATTGACCTGATGCACGATGCCGGTCCCCGGCGGCACCACCTTGAATTCGCTGAAGGCGGTCTGCCCCCACCGCAGGAACTGGTACCGCTCAAGGTTGCGCTGGTACTCCAGCGCGACGTTGAGTTCGTAGGCGTTGGCAGTGCCGAAGTAGTCGGCGATGACGGAGTGGTCGATGACCAACTCAGCAGGTGCTAGCGGGTTGACCACGCTCGGGTCTCCCCCGAGCTCGGCGACGGCCTCACGCATTGCGGCGAGGTCGACAATGCAAGGCACGCCAGTGAAGTCCTGCATCAACACCCGAGCAGGCGTGAATTGGATGTCCGCACTTGGCTCGGCGGTCGGATCCCACGTGGCGAGGGCACGGATGTGGTCGGCGGTGATGTTCGCGCCGTCCTCGGTGCGCAATAGGTTCTCGAGAAGCACTTTGAGGCTGAATGGCAACTTGTGCGCACCATCGACTGCACCGAGGCGGTAGATCTCATACGTCTGGCCCGAGCATGTCCATGCCGTTGCGGCTGCGAAGGAATTGGGGTTGGACATTTCTGCCGCCTTCCATCATTGTGACCCGCCCGAGCTTGCGAGCCTCACCCTGTCCGTACACAACCACCAGCAGTGCGTCGGCGCGCCCGGCGAGCCCCGGCGGGGTCGAGCCAAGGTTTGTGACTCGACCTCGTGCCTCAAAGTATCTTGATGTCAAGATATCTTAGTCAGTGAGCCTTCGCGAATCGGGCAACGGTCTCCGTGTGCCCGGTCATGGGAAACAAATCAACCAGCGACAGGGTCTCGAGCCGATACCCATGGGCCGCGAACTGCCCCGCGTCCCGGGCAAAAGTCGCCGCATCACAGGAGACATAGACAACGACCTGCGCGCGAGTTGCGGCGATCCCGCGGACCACGTTGGTGCCAGCACCGGCCCGCGGTGGGTCCAGCAGCACGACGTCATAGGCCTGTCGGTTCGCTCGAAGCCAGTGTGCGACGTCGTCGCCGTGGAAGTGCACGTGTTCGAGGTCGGCCAGCGCCGTTGCCCCGTCATTGACGGACTCAATTGAGGACTCAACCGCATCCACTCGGCCAGTCGACCCGACCGCCACAGCGGCCACTGCCGTGAAGAGCCCAGCCCCGGCATAAAGGTCCAAGACCTGCTGGCCAGTTTCGAATGCGGCAGCCGACGCGACAAGTTCGCTGAGTACCTCGGCGGCGCGGGGATGAACTTGCCAAAAACCCGTCGGCTGCAGGTACCAACTGCGCTCACCTACCCGCCGCACCACCACATCACCAGTAAGGGGCTCGCCGTCTACCACCAAGTGAACTGTTCCGTCGTCGTCTTCAATGCACTCAACCTGCGAACCTTCAGCGAGAGTTGGCGCGGTCGAGGTGATGGCCGCGGCCAGCGCCGAACCGCCCAGAGGGCAACTGCCAACTGGGACCAAGTCATGACTGTGGTGTCCGCGCATTGATGGCACACCATCGGCGCCCATGACATAGCGCACCCGCGAACGTGAGCCAACGCCATAGGCAGCACCTGCCTGCATGCCCGACTGAACTTCCACCAAGTCGATTGCGTCGGAAACGGGGCGCCCGCCGATATCAGTCAGCTTGCCGATGCGCTGCAGCAGGTCAACCACAATGTCACGCTTGACTTGCAGTTGCGTGGCCGCTGATGCATGTTGAAAGTCACAGCCCCCACAGCGGCCAGCCCAACGACACATGGGCGCAACCCGACCAGGTGCAGGCTCCACGATGGTCGTCGCGTCAGCGAGGAGATAGCGGCCACCTTTACCCACCCCTGTGATGGTCGCGTCAATGAGTTCACCAGGCAGTGTGTGCCGCGCGAACACGACCTGACCTTGCGCGCTGCGACCGACGCAGTGCCCGCCGTTCGCTGCGGCGGTCACACGCAAGCGCACGACATCGCCGATGTCAGTCACTGTCCGCCTTCTGTGCCAGATCGTGGCGCGCCGCCGACACTTGTGCTGCAACCACTCGCTCGGCCACAGCAGAACGTGGCTCACCCCGACGCACCGCGCCAGGGGCGCTGCGCTCGAGGCGCTGGCTGGCCAGCTCACTGGACTCCAACTGCCACGGGACGCTGGTGACCATCACACCGGGGGTGAACAGCAAACGTGCCTTCAATCGCAGCGCAGACTGGTTGTGCAGCAACTGTTCCCACCATCGGCCGACGACATACTCGGGGATGTAGATGACGACAACGTCCCGCGGGCTCTCGCGCTTCAAGTCAGCCACGTAGTCCAAGACCGGTCTAGTCATCTCACGGAAAGGCGAGTCCAAGATGCGCAAGACCACTGGGATTGCACGCCGCTCCCACTCGGCGAGCAGCGCATCCGTTGTTTCGGGGTCGACGGCCACTGTGACCGCCTCGAGGGTAGTCGGACGTGTCGCTCGTGCGAACGAGATGGCGCGCAGCACCGGCCTGTGGACCTTCGACACCAAGATGATGGCGTGGATTCGCGACGGCAGTGGCACGGTCTCATCCGCCTCGGCGCGTAACTCCTCGGCGACGTTGTCGTAGTGGCGCTTGATACCGGACATGATCGCGTAAATGATCGGCATCGCGATGCACACGATGTAGGCACCGTGAGTGAATTTTGTGACCAGCACGATGATGAGTACCGAGCCGGTCAGCCCGAAACCGATGGCGTTGATGATGCGGCTGCGCACCATGTCTGCGCGGCGCGCAGGATCACGCTCGGTGACCAGGTGGCGGGTCCAGTGCCGAATCATCCCGAGTTGGCTGAAGGTGAACGACACGAACACCCCGATGATGTAGAGCTGGATGAGCCGAGTCACCTCTGCGTCGTAGACCGCGATGAGCAAGCAGGCGATGACAGCCAGAGTCACGATGCCGTTGCTAAACGCGAGGCGATCGCCTCGATTGTGCAGTTGACGAGGCAGGTAGCCGTCGCGGGCGAGGATGGAGCCAAGGACCGGAAAGCCGTTGAACGCAGTGTTTGCAGCGAGCACGAGAATGGCAGCGGTCACTGCCGCCACGACGATGGCACCAAGCGGAAAGCTGTGGAACACCGCGTGGGCGATCTGCGCGATGACCGTCTTCTGCGACTCGCCATCAGGCAGCCCAA
>CAYFKX010000159.1:0-3252 GCA_964343545.1 uncultured Bifidobacteriaceae bacterium
GTGCGCGCATACAAGACCGGTGGTGCGCACCAGCACACGCCCGAAGTTGAGCAGTCGCTGAGCAAAGTCTCTGGCCGTTCAGTTCGGTTGTCGTTCACCCCACTTCTCGTGCCCATGCCGCGGGGGATTCACGCGACTGTCTCAGCACCGCTGCACGGCACGGCCGAGCAAGTCCGCGCTGCCTACGCCAACTTCTTCCTCGACAGTCCATTCGTCACAGTGCTGCCGGCAGGACAACAAGGTCGCACAGCAGATGTCCTCGGCACAAACAACGCGGTGCTCAGCGTCGAGTGCGATGTCCACGCGAACCGGGTCGTTGTCACGTGTGTGATTGACAACCTCGTCAAGGGTGCCGCCGGTCAGGCAGTGCAGAACGCGAACTTGATGCTCGGACTGCCGATGACCGCAGGTCTGCGCGGCAACATGGCATTAGGTGCGCTCACGTGAGTGTCACGTTCGCGCGCGGGTTTCGTGCCGGTGCTGCGGCGGCTGGGCTGAAGTCGACCGGAGCACTCGATGTCTGTGTGGTCGCCAATGACGGCAGCGATGTCGCTGCAGCAGCGGTTTTCACTTCTAATCGGGTGAGTGCTGCCCCAGTGCGCTGGTCTCAACGAGTTCTCGCTGAAGGCGATGTGCGGGCTGTTGTGCTCAACAGCGGTGGAGCGAACGCTTGCACGGGGCCAGAAGGTGCTCACGACACGGCGGCCATGGCGCAGGACACAGCGCAGGCACTTCATGTGCCCGTTGACTCGGTGGCGGTCTGCAGCACTGGCCTTATCGGTGTCCGTCTTCCCATGGATCGCGTGAGTTCCGGCATCGCAACGGCAGTCGCAGCGCTGTCTGACTCAGTGCAGGCTGGGATTGATTCCGCACGCGCCATCATGACAACCGACTCAGTCCCCAAGACCGCTGTACTTCAACAGGTTAACGGCAGCGGCAGTGACTGGCGTATCGGTGGCATGGCCAAGGGCGCGGGCATGCTCGCACCAGGGTTGGCAACGATGCTGGTCGTCATCACCACAGATGCCCGAGTGGATTGCGCAATCGCGCAGGCGGCACTCGAGGCAGCTTGCGGGCAAACTTTCAACCGCCTCGACAGTGACGGCTGCATGTCGACAAACGACACCGTGTTGCTCATGTCGAGCGGACTTGCTGGCCCAGTGGACGCCGACGAATTCGCGCACGGCCTACACCAGATCTGCCGCGACCTTGTGCGTCAACTACAGCACGACGCAGAAGGCTCGACGAAGGACATCACTATCCGAGTTAGTGGTGCTGCGTCCGAGCCAGACGCAGAGACTGCCGCACGTGCTATCGCACGTAGTGCGCTGCTGAAGTGCGCGATTCATGGCGAGGATCCGAACTGGGGTCGAGTGCTTGCGGCATTGGGTACCTGCGACATCGACTTTGACCCCGACAACGTGGATGTCTGCCTTAATGGAACCAAGGTGTGTGAGGCCAGCCAAGCGGGCGCACCGCGCGAGCGAGTGACCTGGCAAGGTCGAGATGTAACTATCGAGGTCGACTTGCATGCGGGCGATTGCGATGCGGTGGTGTGGACCAACGATCTGACCGCGATGTACGTCCACGAGAACAGCGCTTACAGCAGTTAGGGGAGTGACATGCCACTGGCAACTGCGCGTGCACGCGCGACAGAGAAGGCCTCAGTGCTTGCTGAAGCAATGCCCTGGCTGCTGCGTTTCCGCGGCGCGACAGTAGTCGTGAAGTACGGCGGCCATGCCATGGTCGATGAGGAACTCCAGCGCGACTTCGCTCGCGACATCACGTTTCTACGCCTCGCGGGCCTGCGCCCAGTGGTGGTCCACGGCGGTGGACCTCAAATCACTGAGATGCTGACTCGGCTCAATGTGCCAACGGAGTTCGTGCGGGGTTACCGAGTCACCAGCCCAGAGGCACTCGATGTGGTGCGGATGGTTCTCACCGGCCAGGTTCAGCGTCACCTCGTCGCACACATCAATAGCCACGGTCCGTTTGCTGTTGGCGTCAGCGGTGAAGACGCTGGGTTGTTCACCGCCGTACCCGCAGTTGTGGAAGTGGATGGGGATGTCGTTGATATCGGCGCGGTCGGCGCGATTGTGAACGTTGACTGCTCACTCATTGAGTCACTCCTGGACAACGGCATGATCCCGGTCGTCTCGAGTCTCGCGCGCGGCCAGGAAGGCCACAGTTACAACATCAATGCTGATGAAGCCGCCGCCGCACTCGCTGTCGCGTTGGGCGCCAGCAAACTCATTGTCCTCACCGACGTCGAAGGCTTGTTTGCTCGGTGGCCAGACCCCGACAGCGTCATCGCGCAAATCAACGTGACCAACCTTGAGCAGATGCTGCCTGACCTCGAGCACGGAATGGTTCCGAAGGCCGCTGCGTGCGTCGATGCGGTGCTCGGCGGTGTGCCCCAGGCGCACATCATTGACGGCAGGCTGAGCCACGCACTGTTACTCGAGGTTTTCACTGACTCCGGCATCGGCACGATGGTGCTACCTGATTCGGTAAACGTCTCATGAGCGCAACCGGGCAAGTATCCGACAGCCTTCCGACGCGTTGGCAATCCGCGATGCTTCCTAACTACGGCACCCCGACTCTGCAGTTGGACCGTGGCCGAGGTTGCGAAGTGACCGATGTCGATGGGCGCACCTACCTTGACTTCGTGGCTGGCATCGCGGTCAACGCGCTCGGGCACGCGCACCCCGCAGTCGTCGCCGCCGTCGCGGACCAGGTGGCACGAATCGCACACACGAGCAACCTTTATGCCAATCACCCTGCACTAAGGCTCGCCGAACGGCTCCAGAAGCTGGTGCCCGCGCC
The DNA here is from genome assembly GCA_964343545.1 of uncultured Bifidobacteriaceae bacterium. Taxonomy (GTDB): domain Bacteria; phylum Actinomycetota; class Actinomycetes; order S36-B12; family UBA5976; genus RFTO01. The sequence goes on from CAYFKX010000159.1 coordinate 2,827, forward strand.
GTCTAAGGTCTTCTTCTGTCAAGACGGCGCGACGGCGATGGAAGCGGCACTGAAGTTGGTACGCCGATGGGCGGCGAACCAAGTCCCCTTGGTTGCTGCCAATGGCTCCGTGCAACGGCATCGCATAGTCGCTGCCCAAGACTCCTTTCATGGGCGCACGTTCGGTGCACTCGCAGTGACGGGAAGCCCGGGCAAGCGTGAGCCCTTTGCGCCCTTCGCGCATGACGTCCACTTCGTGCCATTCGCAGACGTACAGGCTCTGGCCGAGGCAGTAGATGAATCAGTGGCAGCAATCGTGCTCGAGCCGATTCAAGGTGAGGCTGGGGTTGTCGTCCCACCGAGCGGATATTTGTCGACTGCTCGGGCCTTGGCCGATGAGGCCGGCTGCCTGCTTGTCATCGATGAAGTTCAGTCAGGCATCGGAAG
>CAYFKX010000160.1:0-3251 GCA_964343545.1 uncultured Bifidobacteriaceae bacterium
CCGGGCAGCGCCGTGAAGGTCTGGAGATCTTTACGAAAGTCTTCTGGCCCACTGGGCCGGGCAAGAATGACCGCGGGCTGTCGCGCAAACACATCATGGAGTCCTGCCATGGCTCACTGCGGCGGCTTGGCACTGACTACCTCGATCTCTACCAAGCCCACCGGTTCGACTATTTCACACCGCTGGAAGAAACTCTGAGTGCATTCAACGACCTCGTGCGCCAGGGCAAGGTGCTCTACATCGGAGTCTCGGAGTGGACCGCTGAGCAGATCACCCGCGCGGTCGAGATCTGCGACGCACTTGGCTTCGATCGGCCGATTTCAAACCAGCCGCAGTACTCAGCGCTGTGGCGCATCATCGAAGCCGAGGTCATCCCCGCATCGGTTGAGTACGGACTCGGGCAGATTGTCTGGTCGCCGATTGCGCAAGGGGTGCTCACCGGCAAGTACCTGCCCGGCCAGCAGCCACCCGCAGACAGTCGGGCTGCCGACCCCAATGGCGGCGGATTCGTGAACCGTTGGCTGAATGACGATCTGCTGACCGCGGTACAAGACCTGAAGCCAGTTGCATCTGACTGCGGGTTGACCATGGCGCAGCTCGCAGTCGCCTGGGTACTTCAGAACCCCGCGGTGTCCGCAGCCATCATCGGCGCATCCCGGCCCGAGCAGGTCGTCGAGAATGTCGGCGCTGCCGGCGTTCGGTTGCCCGACGACGTGATGGCGGCGGTCGACCAGGCTCTCGACGGGTTCATCGAACTCGACCCGAGCAAGACAGTCTCTCCCGCCGAACGTCCGTGAGAGGCAGACAGTCGTTGGTCACAGCCCGCCCGGCGGTCTGGACCTCGGCGGTCGCCGTCGCACTCTTGACTCTGGCTGTTGCAGGTACGAGCGCTGCTGTCAGTGCCGCTGACAGCGGCTACCGCTACTGGAACTTCTGGGTCGAGGACGCTGGCTCCTGGACACTGCCCGAAGAAACCCAGCAAGAACGGCAACTCGCCGACGCATCCGTCGATGGCTGGCACTTCGGTGTGTGGGGTGACGACGGCGGTGACCCACCGCGCTCAGTCACCTCGTTCAACTCCCTCTGCCCTGCTCTGGCGGCGGGAACTGCACACCCCGACACAGTGCGAGTTGCCGTGGTCATCGATCCAGGCACCGCTGACGACGCTCCGGCAGGGCAGTCACCGCGCGCGATTCGCACCGTATGTCTGCGCCTGAGCGCGGGCAGCACCAGCCGCGATGCACTTGAGCGAGCCGCAACCAGCGTGCGCATTGAGAACAACACGGTCTGCGCAATCGATGACTACCCGCGCGGAGAGTGTGCGCCGCTGGTCGGGCAGTCCGCCTCCGCATCCCCGTCCTCATCTGCCAACACAAAATCCTCCGCCCCTAACGGCGACCAGACGCGGCCCGATGCCGATCCATCGTCGCGCCAACAGGCCGCATGGAAGCGAGCAGCACCGATTGCTATGGCTGTCCTTGGTTCGGCACTGCTCGTCGCCGGCAGCGTCATCGCACTGCGCCGCAGCCCGGGCCGACGTCGCCGAAACTGATGGGTCGATGAGACCGGTGGAGGTGCCTAGCTCGGTTCCTTCGGACTAGCAGACACAAACGGCGGCGTGACCACCGTCGCCGGCAGCAGGCGCCCGCGCACATCAACATCGACAGTGTCGCCGAGTTTCACACTCGGACTGAGCAGCGCCAACGCGATCCCGCGCTCCAGGGTCGGTGAGAAGCCGCCCGAGGTTGTCTCGCCCACAGGGGTACCAGCGGCGAGCACGGTCATGTGTGAGCGGGGCACGCCGCGAGCCTGCAACTGCAAACCGCGCAAGAGACGCTGTGGTCCCGCTGCTTTGACAGCCAGCAACTCCTCGCGGCCGCGGAAGACCGGCTTGTCCCAGCCGACCGCCCAGCCCAGTCGCGCTTCCACTGGCGAGATATCCAACGAGATGTCATTGCCATGCAGGGGGTAGCCCATCTCCAATCGCAGGGTGTCGCGAGCACCGAGGCCGCAAGGTGTCGCGGACTGCGCCAGTAGCTCGCGCCACAAAGCCGACGCATGCTCGCGGGCGATGACGATCTCGTAGCCGTGCTCACCGGTGTAGCCCGTACGCGACACGGCCATGAATCCCCACTGTTCGTGCCTGACCACTGTGCTCGTCATGTACTGCAGCGATACCGCCACGCCGGCCGCCGAGAGCACTTCGCGCGAACGCGGCCCCTGAACCGCGATGATCGAACTGAAGGGGCGCCGGTCGTCCACCGTGATGTCCGCGGGAGCGCCCGAGAGCAGCACATCGATGACTGTGAGCGCGTTTGTTGCATTAGCGATGATGTGGCATTCATTCTCGTCGCCGCTGTAGACCAGCAAGTCGTCGACCACTCCACCGTCGGGGCTGCACAGCAGTGAGTACTGCACATCGCCGGGACCGACCCGGTTCAAGTCGTTGGTCAGCATTGCGTTCAGGTAGGACTTGGCACCTTCGCCACTGACCTGGATCGCGCCCATGTGCGACACGTCGAAGATCCCCACATCGGTCCTCACCGCCGTGTGCTCGGCGATGACACCGGTGTACTCCAGCGGCATTAACCAGCCCCCGAAGTCCGTCATCTTTGCCCCGAGTGCCAGATGCTCCTCGTAGAGCGCAGTTGTCTGGGGCGCGGTTGAATTCACAGGCGGGACGCTAGTGCCTGGGGCGGTTGCGCCAATAGGCTGCGGCGCCATGACGACTGTGCGCCTTGTTGGCCCCTCTGACCTCGATGGTGATGTGCTCATCATCGGCACCCGCCCCGGCTCCAAGAAGGGCGCGGTGGAACTCGCTGACACCGCCGCCGCGATTCCCGCTGCCGCCAAACGCAAATTGCTCGACGCACTGGCCGCAAGTGGTGCAAGTGGCAAGGCCGGTGAAGTGGTGAGTTTCCTTGGTGCCGCTGCCGGGCTGCGCAACACCACGGTGCATGCAGTCGGCATCGGTCGCACCAAGGCACACAGCGCCGAGCGAGCCGACGCGCTGCGTGACGGCACGGGTGCGGCCCTGCGCGCCTCAGCCGGCGCCAAGAAGGTGTCGGTCGCTTTGCCCATCAGCGACGCCAATGACGTGATTGCGACGGCAGTCGGCACCTTGCTCGGCGCCTACCAGTTCTCGCAGTACAAGAGCCAAGCGCCGAAGAAGGGCCCCGCCAAGGCAGTTGCCATTGTGGTTGCCGACCCGCGCGACAGCGACCATCGCGAGGCGCTGAAGGTCGCTCACA